>CAYNHD010000051.1:0-14350 GCA_964396775.1 uncultured Thermoflexus sp.
TGCTCCCCACAGAGCCAATCCGCCGAGCGCGATCAGCGCCGCGCCCACGCCCAGCACCAGCCACACTTCAGACGGGTCGTAGGCGAACGTCCAGGTGTTGGTCGCCCCGTCGAGCGGACCGGGCAGCCCCGGCGCATCGTCCGGCGCGGCGCGCCAGCGCCCGTTGGCGACCGCGTAGAGCGGCCCGGCGTAGGGCGCGCGCAGAGTCACCGTGACGCGGTTCGGCCCGTCCCAAATCAGGCGGGCGTCTGGCGCGTAGCGGTTGCGGTAGACGTAGACCTCGCCGATGCGCGCTTCCAGCGCCAACCCCTCGGTCTCCAGCGGGCAGGCTGCCACCACATGCGTGACCAGCCACGCGCCTAGCAGATCAGCGCGCAGGGGCGCGTCGCAGTTGGTCGTCGCCAGCGTCTCCAGCTCGGTCTGCTCCTCACTATCGGCGACAAATGCCGGGATGGTGACGCTGTACCCTTCGGCGCGCACGCCCGTCGCCGCCTCCGCCGCCTCCACGTAGGCCCGCGTCTGGAAGGGGTCCACGCCGTCGAACCGGGCGATCCCCCAATACGCCGCCGCCTGCTGCGGCAGGCTGTAGGTGGGGGAATAGACGCGCACAGCGCCGGCTTCCTGCAAATGCTCGGCCAGCGGGCGGTATGGGTCGAGCCATTCGCGTTCCGAGCGCCCCTCGACCAGCGACCCGCCGATCCACAGCAGATCGGCCAGCACGATCAGCGCAAACGCCGCCAGCAGCGCGCGCGAACCGGGCCACCCCCTCTCGTCCCGTCGCTCCGGTAGGGGCGCTGCTCTTCGTAGGGGCGTATCGCCATACGCCCCTACGGAACGCGGAAATGCTGCGCCCCTCTGGAGCGCCAGCAGCATGATCAGCGCCGTCAGCGGCAGCGCAAATGTCCCCAGCGCCGCTTCCCAGCCCAGGTCGGCGCTCAGAGCCAGCGTGCTGAACAGCCCGCAGGCCAGCCCCCCGCCCAGCGCGCCGACGACGATCAGCCGGGCGGCGCGGCGATCCGGTGGCTGCGTGACCAGCAGTTGTGCGCCCCACGCCGCCAGGTAGGGCAGGATCAGCGCGGCCAGCAGCCAGGCGCGTGGCGGCACGCGCAACCAGCGCAGCGCCGGGACGATCTCCACCAGGGCGGGCCACAGGACGAAGTTCTCGCCCATCGCCCAGGCGGCGATGACCAGCAGCGCCACGCCCCAGAAGGCGAACGCGCGCGGGCGCAGCAGCAGCGCGGCCAGGGCCAGCGCCAGCACACTGACGCCCGGATAGACCAGCGTCTCGCCCGGCCCGCCGTGATCGCCGATCAGCAGCCCGAACCAGTGACCCGCTTGCAGGCTGTGCAGCGCGGCGTCGCTCGCCGTGATCTCGGCCCGCGACAGGTCGGCGCGCCATAGCAGCAGCGGCACCCATTGCACGGCGCTCAGCCCGGCGGCCAGCAGTCCCGCCGCCAGCAGGCGCAGTGCCGCCCGCGCCAGACCGCCAGCTTGTTCGCCATTTGTTCCCCCTTCCTCCCTTGTGATACTGTTGGCGAAATGCCTTCGTAGGGGCGTATTGCGATACGCCCCTACGGGGCGCAGCAGAGCAGCGCCTCTACGAAACCGGCGAGTGCTCAGTTCGCCAACAGTATCCCTTGTGGGAGAAAGGCCGGGGATGGGGGGGCACCCCCGCCACAGCGCATACGCGGCGGCCAGGGCGAAGGCGTAGGCGCTCAGCCGCACGTCGGCCAGCAGGCACAGCGCGGCGAACGCCCCCAGCGCGAGGGCGGCGCGTCCGCGCCCGTCGGGTGTGCGAGCAATCTGTTGCCGGGGGAGGTTCGGAGATGCCCTCTGAACGCCTCCCCCCTCAATCCCCCCTCCAGCCGAGCTAGAGGGGGGACGATCGAGCAGGCGGCGCTCCCCTTCCCCTGGCTCCGCCGGGGGAAGGGGCCGGGGGATAGGGGCATTCTGGCGATTGCCTGATACCTTGTCCGCGCGCAGCGTCCGCTCGACCGCCCACAGCAGCCAGGGCACCCACGCCGCCGCGTAGGCCAGGTCCACGTGCCCGCTGCCAACCGCCGCGATCAGGCGCGGGGCGAGCGCGTACCCGGCCCCGGCCAGCGCCGCCGGCCCCCTCGCCAATCCGGTCGCGCGGCCCCATTGCCACGCGCCCAGCCCGGCCAGCGTCAGGTGCAGCCAGATCAGGACGTTCAGGTGCAGGGCGGGCGGCAAGAGGAGCACCAACCACTGCGGCGGATACCAGACCTTGCTCAGCGGGTTGGCGGCGAAGGGCGTCCCGCTGAAGATTCCGGGCTGCCACAGGGGGAGCGCACCCTCGTCCAGGACGGCGCGGCGCAGCAGCAGCGCGTTCGGCCAGTGGGCGGTCACGGCGTCGGAGAAGGTCGCTTCCGGCGGGAAGGGCAGGCTGTCCGCGCCCAGCCCGACCCCCAACAAAAACGCCGCCAGGAGGACGGCCAGGGCGGCGGTGAAGGCGAGGGCCGCGCGCGCCCCTGCCTCAGTGGAGGACGTAGACGGTGACCTCACCCTCGCTCATTTCCTTCTCGATGCGCTCCGGTGGCAGCGCGGCGATGCACTTGCCGGCGTCGGGATAGGTCTGGCCGTCGTCGTCTTTGGCGGCGAAGGTGCGCTCCTGCGGCCCCCACAGGACGTAGCGCACGCGGAAAGGCAGGTCGTCGCTCAGCAGCGTCGCGCAGTCCTGCCCCCGGTAGAACTGCTCCACCTGCTCCTCCCGCTCGTCGTTGGGCACCGTCTCGTAGGGATGGCCGTAGACGACCACTTGCGGGGTGTAAGCAGGAATCCACAGGCTGATGTTGGGCGAGGCCAGCACAACGGCGTCTTGGTCGCCGTCATGGCGCAGCCACTCGAACGTATGCCAGTAATCTGTCTCAACCAGCAGCCCTTGATCTAGCCCGCTGTCTGAATTGAAAACCGCGCCATAGAGGGGAATGGTCAGCACCAGGATGTTGCTCGGCACCAGGAAGACGATCAGGGCGATGAGGGCGGGCACGCGCCAGCGGTCGGACACCTTGTAGAACCAGGTGTCTTCCAGGGCGCGCACGGCGAAATAGACCAGGGGGATGATCAGGCCCATCGCCAGGCGGCGCTGCAGGTTGAACGGCACGTACAGCCCGGCGACGTTGACGATCAGCCACAGCAGCATCAACTGGTCGCCATCGCGCTCGAAGCGGCGCACGGCGCGCACCAGGCCGGGGATGGCCACGATCACCAGCAGGCCATAGCCGAGCAGCACCAGCCAGGGCGCGGGCGACGGCGTTTGATTCTGCGCGTTGAAAGCGCCCATGATGTCGTTGAAGTGGAACACGGCGAAGTCGTACACGGCGAAGGGGATCATCGGCAGCCACAGCATCGCCGCCCAGCGTAGCTCGTGGGCCGGCCACGCCCGCGTGAACCAGAAGCGCACGCCGACATAGAGCACCAGCGCGCCCGCGATGGGGATCAGCGCGGTGGGCTGGATCAGCGCCAGCAGCATGGAGAGCAGCAGCACCCCCAGCCCGCCGTTCTCGACGCTGGGCGCGTCCTGGTACCCCCGCCGGAAGACCACCAGGTAGGCGCTGACGATCAGCGCCAGGCTGGCGATGCTCATCGGGAAGTGCGGGTTGGTGTACGAGGCGCTAAGCGGGAACGCTTCGGGAATGGTCAGGTCGGCGGCCAGCGCGTCGGAGTTGAAGAACAGCACCAGCCAGCCCAGCCCCGACCCCACAGCAGCGAGCACGAAAAACAGCCGGCGCGGGCGCTGGCGCACCCAGATCGTCGCCCCTAGCTGGTAGAGCGAGATGTACATGAAGAAGCTGGTCACCATGCGCGCCAGGTGAAACGTCACCAGGCTGGACAGGCCCAGCACGCGCGCTGCGTGCCCCAGGAACAGGTAGAACATGTGGAAGACGGCCCCCTCGTGCTTCTCCGGCGTGTGGCGCAGTTGGAAAAGCCACGACCCGGCCCGACCCTGTTCCATCTTCGCCAGATAGGTCGCGCCGTCCTTCGGGTTGGAGAGCATTCCCATGAACTGCCAGTCCGTCGCCGACTCGTTGCGGGCCAGCGCCCAGGCGTAGGGGGCCATCGTCAGGGCGACGAGCAGCCCGCTGATCACAATCACCCAGCGCCACTCGGCGGTTGACACATATACGGAGCGGAGCGTCTGCATCGGCAACCTCGTTGGTGGTGCGGCGTGTTCTACGGCCCGCCATGCCGGGCTGTGCGCGGGTCGTTTTGCCGCAGGCAGCACCGGGTGCGTGCCAAACCTGGGCGCTGCTGCGCCCCTGTAGAGACGTATTGATGCACTTCAGGAAACTGCCCAGGACACCCTGCTGCTCAATGGTGCCGGCGGCTGATGGCGTGCCCCGTAGGCGTATTGTAATACGCCCCTACGGACCCCCGCCGATCAAAGCGTTTCTGTAGAGGCGGGTTTGCAAACCCGCCCCTACAACGGGGCGCAGCAGAGTGTCACCCGCTGTAGGGTTATACCAACAAGACACGCCGTAGGGTTATACCAACCCGACACGGGACGGGAACCGTCCAGCGGGTGCCTGACGAGCCAGCGTCAGTCGTCCCCGGCGCTGCCCAGCGGGTCTGACGCGAACATGAGCGCCCGTGTCGCCACGCCCCGAGACGAGGTGGATGGGCAGTTCCGGCTGTCGTCACCGACAGGTGGTAAAACCCTATGGCCGGATTCCGTAGCATAACCCTACGTCGGGTGACACAGAGCAGCGCCCCTACGAAACCAGCGCGTGCTTGGTTCGCCAACAGTATCCTCCACGACGTGGAGGGGGGCAGCGAGGCGCGTTAGCGCCGGGCGGGGGTGAGGCTGTTTGCGCGCACCCAAACCAGTTGCCAGGGGCAGGCGCTTGGGGACATAATGAGACAGCGCGATCCACGCTGTGAAAGCAGGGGGCAATCCTATGGCTCACGAGCGCAAGCCGCAGCCTGAGATGGAACCGGAGCACGACCCCGACGCCCTGGCACGCGGCGCTGCGCCGTCGCCAGGGGGAAGCGCCGATCTGCTGGGCCAGACGCTGGCCGGGCGCTACCGGTTCGAGGCGCTGATGGGCGAGGGAACCTTCGCCCGCGTCTATCGCGTCTTTGACGAGCATCGCCGCGCGACCCTGGCCGCCAAAGTGCTGCGCAGCGACATCGCCCACGAGCCGGCGTTTCTGGCGCGCTTCCGGCGCGAGGCGCGTGTGCTGGAACGTCTCCAGCACCCGCATATCGTCCGCTACTACGATATTGTCGAGAGCGGCGATACCGTCTTCATCCTCACCGACCACATCTCCGGGCGCACGCTGCAAACAGAGCTACGCCGGCTGGGTCGTCCCCTGACGCCGGACGAGACACTGGCCTATCTGAGACCGCTGGCCGCTGCCCTGCACTTCGCCCATCAGGAAGGCATCATTCACCGCGACCTCAAGCCGGCGAACATCCTGCTCGACGACAACGACAAGCTGTACGTCACCGACTTCGGCATCGCACGCATCCTCAGCGACACCAGCACTCTGACGGTAGACACGACGGTGGGCACGCCGCACTACATGTCGCCGGAGCAGATCATGGCCGGACAGGTGACGGTGACGACCGATGTCTACGCGCTGGGGATCATGCTCTACCAGATGCTCACCGGGCAACTTCCCTTCACAGGGGACAGTCCAGATGCGGCGGGCACCACGACAGCCATGCGCATCGTCTACGAGCACCTGCACGTCAAGCCCACTCCCCCGCACCAGCTTAACCCGGCCCTGAACAGCGCCGTCGAAGCGGTCATTTTGCGCTGCCTGGAAAAAGACCCCGCCCAACGCTACCAGTCGGTGAGCGCCGTCTACGACGCGTTGGCCGCTGCATTGGGCGCGCCCGCCGGGGCGCTCGACGAGAAGGCCGGACACCCGCCAGCCCAACGGGACTCAGACCTGGCGGCGGCGCTGCCCGCTGCGGAGCGCGTTCCGACGGGCGTCGGCGGCGTCTCGCAGATTCTCCCGGAGGAGGAATTGGCTGGCGGCGAGGACGCAGAAGTGGCTGGCACGCCCAAGCGCAAGCGCAAAGCCAAGCGCCAGGCACGCCGCGAGGCGCGCCGCGAACCGCAGAGCGAGAAGGAGCGCGAGAAGGAACAGGAAAGCCAGGAGAAAAGCGACGAGAAGACCCGCGAGAAAGGCCACGAAGTCCACGTCGAGAAGGGCGAGTTCTGGGGTGACATCAGCCCCGGCGACCGCCTCAGCCAGGTCACATGGGGTGGGGCTGTGCTGTGGGCGGGGATTGTGCTGCTGCTGGGGCTGAGCAACGCCTGGGCCTGGATCTTTACCGGGGCTGGCGCGCTGCTGTTCATCGAAGTGGCGGCGCGCATGATGATCCCGGAATACCGCGCCAAGCCCGGCGCACGGCTGATGCTGGGCACCGTTCTGCTCCTGGTCGGGCTGGGGATGGGCGTCGGCTTTGGCTCGCTGTGGCCGCTGGTCTTAATCGGGATCGGCGCGAGTCTGCTGGTTAACCGCCTGTTCGAGTAACGGGGCGGCGTCAGACCCGAGCGCATCAAGTCAGGGCATCTGGCGGGAGCGTCCAGGCGGAACGCCCCTCCCCCTGGCCCTTTCCCCGGCAGAGCCAGAGAGGGGGAAGGTGTCACGCCAGCCAGTTAAAGTCCCCCTCTCTAGCTCGGCTGGAGAGGGGGATTTAGGGGGAGAGGCGGCTTAGCTTAACACCTATGAGCGTCAGACCCGCCAGAAGTCCAGTTCGATGGCGCGGCGCAGCCAGTAGACTCCGCGCGTCCAGGGGCGGTCGCGCCCGATGCACAGGAAGTAAGGCGGGTCGAAGGCGCGAACCAGATCGAGAATCTTGTAGCGCGGCAGCACAGGCGTGCTGACGATCAGGCTGCCCGTCTCGCCCGGCTTCATCTCGTGCAGCATCTTGATTCCCCGGCGAGTCTCCACCTCGAAGAAGTACAGGTCATAGTTGGGCACCCAGCGGCGCACGTCGTCGCGCTGCTGGCCAAACATGCCCTCCGTCGCCCCGTAAATCTCGACAATGCCCGCCTGATGCCCGTAGTAGCCGAGCAGGCGCGGGCGATAGGTGGAGTTGATCCCCGGCGTGCTGCCCAGCGAGAGCACGCCCAGCGTCCACACGTCTTTCGGGTAGACGCCGTGCGTCTTGCGCAGCCAGCGCCCGAACTTGATGGCGACCTGCGCGGCTCCCCCCAGGATGGTCATGTTCTGCTCTTTGGCGCTCTCGTAGGCAAGCTGGAAGCGGGCGTTCCAGGCGGCCTTACCTGTGTCGCCGCCCAGAGCGTCTATCGCTTCCTGGCTGGGGATGGTGCGGATCGGCGTGCGCGCAGCGACATGCTTGACGTAAATGCCGGTGGCATAGCCGTACTCGATGCGCCGCCCGCCGACTTCCATGCTGCCCACCACGCTGGGGAAGCTCAGGTTGAGGTTAGCGCCGGCGAGTATGTCGTAGCGCCCGCTATGCAGCACGTACTGGATGACCGCGCGCGCGGCATTGTGACGCTGCTCCAGGTCACGCGGCGTCATGGGGATGTACTTGCTCTGCCCGGTCGTCCCGCGCGTCATAGCCCAGCCGAGCGGCTCGGCCTCCAGCAGGGCGTGCGTGTCGCCGGCCATCACCCGGCGCAGGATCGGCTCGTAGTCGGCGTAGGTGCGCACGGGGAAGGCGGCGCGGTAGTCGTCCAGCGAGCCAACACGCTCCGCGCCGTGCTGCCGCCCGTACTCCGTCTGCGCGTAGATGCCCACAAGTTGCTGAAGCAGGCGCTCCTGCGCAGCGGCGGGGTTGGCGAGGGCGTCGTGCCAGGGCTGCACGAACGCTTGCAGGATGGGCGTGAGGGGATTGTCGGCGGCCATGCGCTCAACTCCTGGAGCGGGCAACGAGCAGCGCCCGATCTGTCGCGGCGGCGAGTCTGCTGGATCACGCTTCACGAACACGGCCCCGCCGTTGGCGCAGCGAGGCCGTGCACAGGTGCGCAACTGCGCCTGACTGTCTCCGGCTATTCGTCCGCCAGAGGCTTGGTGTTGTCGGTTGGGCGGCGCTGGAGCAGCCGCCGGTAGCGATCCATATCGCGGCGGGCCAGACGGTCGTCGCCGGGCGCGCCGCGCTGCAGATACGTCAGGTGCCGGTTGAAATAGGCTTCGGCGTAATTAGGGTCGAGGTGCAGCACGTAGGTGAAGTCGGAGATCGCTTCGTCGAACATGCCGAGCTGCTTATAGGCGATGCCGCGATTATGGTAGGTGGCAGGATCGTTGGGGTCCAGGGCGATGGCCTGGTCGAAATCGGCCAGGGCTGCGTTCAGACGCCCCAGCTCGTAGTGCGCATTGCCGCGATTGAAGAAGGCCAGGGCGAAGTCCGGCTTGAGCTGCACCGCGCGGTTGTAGTCAGCAATCGCCTCCTCAAGCTGTCCGAGCGCGTGGCGCGTTACGCCCCGGTTGTGGTAGGCCGACGGGTTATCGGGCATCAGGCGCACGGCTTCGTCGTAATCGGCCAGGGCGCGCTCGTAATTGCCCATCGCGTAGTAAGTGTCCCCGCGCGCAAGCTGAGCCACGCCGTCCGCCGGGTTGAGCCGCAGCGCCTGGTTGAGGTCTTCGATGGACGGCCCGAAGCTGCCCAGCGCGCTGTAAATGATGCCACGTCCGCGATAGGCTTCGGCCAGCGTGTCATCCAGACGGATGGCCTGAATGTAATCCTTGAGCGCGTCCTGCTCGCGGCCCAGCGCCTGGTACGTCTGCCCGCGCAGCAGGTAGCTCCACGCATCGGCAGGGTTGAGCAGGATGGCGCGGTGCAGGTCTTTGAGCGCGTCCTCGTACTTGCCCTGCGAATAGTAGATCGCGCCGCGCATCCCGTGCGCGGGAGTCCCGTCCGCGTCAAGCTCGATGGCGCGCGTGTAGTCGGCCACGGCCTCGTCAGGCTTGCCAAGCAACTCGAAGGTCAGCCCTCGGTCGTAGTAGGGGGCGGCGGTGTTGGGCGCGTAGCGGATCGCCTCGGAGAAGGCGACGAGTGCGCGGGCGTGCTTGCCCTGGATGCGCAGGAGCAGCCCCTGGTTGTAGTGCGCTTCGTAGTTCGAGGCGTCAAGACGGATCGCTTCGGCGTAGTCTTCCAGCGCGCGCTCGTAGTGCCCCAGCTTGTGGTAGCACATGCCCCGGCTGAAATACGTGGCGGCGTTGGTGGGATCGAGGCTCAGCGAGCGGCTGTACGCTTTGATGGCGTTGGTGTAATCGAAGCTGTCGAACGCCGCGTTGCCCTGCTCAAAGAGCAACAGGGCCGCCTGCGGATCGCGCTGCGGCGACTTAAGATGGGCCAGCAGTTGGCGCAGCGCGCCCGCGTAATCGCGGCTGAAGTCCACCGACGTGGCATTCTCAAGCTGGTAATGCGCCGGCGTCCCGTCAAGCTGCGCGATCACAATCGGCTTGTTGAGCTTGGCGAAGTGAATCCACTCGCTCTCTACTTCGCGCGACTCTTCGGCATGGCGCGACCAGACCAGCAGCATGTGCGTTGCGCCGTGCAGTGCGCGCGTGATCGCCTGGTTCCAGTGTTGGCCATTGGTGATGTCGCGGCGATCAATCCACGCAGTGACGCCCAGCTTGTGCAGGTCGTCGTAGAGGCGCAGGGCCAGCGCCTCGTCGGCGTTCGCATAATTGATGAAGACAATGGTTGCCGCTTGTGTCATGCTACCCCGTTCCATTCTTTGCGACACCGGAATGCGTGCTGCGGTGCAGGGTGTAGTGGGCCGGTCAGGATAATTTGAATGAATGCGTCCTTACTCTAGCATAGGCCCGAAATTGGGGCTAGTGCACGAAAACGCCCAACAGAAGCTCGGCCACATCGGTCAAATCGCCCCACAGCAGCGCGATCAACGCCCCCAGCCCGATCAGCACCAGCTTGCCCAGGGCGCGGCGCGCCGCATGGCTGACGAACAGATGATAGCCCAGCGCGTTCACCGTCAGGGCGATAATGGGCCGGTGACTGATGGCCCGCCGCACAGCAGGATCACTATCGGCGAAGAGCACTTCCCCATCAAAAGGAATGTAGCTGGAAAAGCCGTCGCGCGCCTGAGCCTTGCGCCCGTGAGGCTCGTCACGCGGCGCAGCGGACGGCCCGGCGCGCAATCGTTCGCGGCCGGTTCTGGGCGGAGGCTGCCAGGTGATGATCGATGTCTCGCCCACCGCAGAGTCGGGGCGCGAGTCTACGGCGAACACGTCGTCTTCGTCGTCCGTCCGCGCGACATAGGGCGGCCAGGCAGGGGTGTCCTGGCGGCGGCCTGGGGCGGATCGGCTGGCGTCAGACATGATCCCCGGAGTCCTTTCCGCGGCAGCAGGGTCAGAGCAGATAGACGGCTGCGCCCACAACAGCCAGCAGCGCCGCCAGCCACAGCGCCAGGCGACCTAGTGGCAGTGCAGAGGGAGGCGCTGCCCGGCGGGGCGACGGCGATATACTGACGTTGCCGCGCCCGTCAATGCAGATTTCGCGCGCCGACCCTGGGCCGCCTGGCGCGGATCGCACGGGTTTGATCGTGCCGACGGTCATGTTGCGCTCAGCAACGAATTCGACCGCGGCCAGATAGTGCTCGCGGTAGGACGCGGCAATCTGGATCAGACGCCGCCGCTGTTCCTGGGGCGGTAGCATAGTTCCGGGCAGGGTGACGCTCCCGGCAGCATCCTGAACACCGCGTGAGGCGGGGATACTTTGCAGAGTGGACTGGTGGGCCGTGGTCGCCCGCCGGACTCGGCTGGCGCGCATCGCGCCATCGCTGAGCAGGCGCTCGCGCGCCGACGCCGCCGAAGGCGTTCGTGCGATGCGAGAGAGGAGCCAACGAAAAGAGACCATTGACCTAAGACTCGCTCATGACCAGGTACTCTGTGACGCGCGGTGCCCGCTACACCGCCCGTCAGCCGGAAAGGGCCGATCTTGTCGCCTGCAACAGCCTGTTGCACAGACGATTCAGCGGCCCGGCTCAGCAGAGCCGACCGGCGCTTCGTAACAGACATACTACTATCGGTGGGATACTGACTGAAGTCCCCTCAGAGTGCCCGCCCCTGCTTGCAGCGTCAGGGCAGGCGTATCATACCGATTCACAACCTGGATTAAACCCAATTCCCACCTTATGATCTCCATTGTAGGGATTCTGAGCGCAAAGTCAATCAACTCGCGCGGAAAGAGTCCGCAGACAGGCCGCCAGATGCGCCGGTGTGCTCTGAAGATGCCCCTCCTCTCAGCCAGATCAGCAATCCTGCATCTGACCAACACATTGGGCATGTGCAAAAGTTGTCAGCGGCAGGTGTCTTGCCCCCTCTCCACGACGTGGAACGGGGGGGGCGAGGCGCGCCCGCGCCGAGCGGGGGTGAGGCTAAGGTGCGCGGCCATACTGCCTGACAGATGCCGCACGCACCCGAAAACGTTGCCTCAGAACGGCCTTTTGTGCTATAGTGCGAGACTAACAGGAGTGTTTACCTCATGAAGCTGATCATTGCCGTTGTCCAGGATCAGGACGCCGACCGCACCATCAAGGTGCTCAACGAGGGCGGCTATCGTGTCACCCGCGTCGCCAGCACCGGCGGATTCTTCAGCGTGGGCAATACGACGCTCCTCTGTGGCGTGGAAGACGCCAGCGTTGACGCCGTGATCGCCATCCTCAGGCAGACCTGCGAGCGGCGCACCCGCCTGATCCCCGCCGGGCCGAACCTCGTCGAGTCGGCGGCCATGATGGGCGCGTTCGTCGAGGTCGAAGTGGGCGGCGCGACAGTCTTCGTCCTGGACGTGGAGCATTTCGAGCAGACATGACGATCAAGCTGATCATCGTGGTCGTGCGCAGTGGAGATCATGATGCCTTGCTGCGCTACCTGCTGGACGCTGGCTTCCGCGTCACGGAGTTCGGCAGCCTGGGCGGGTTTCTGCGCCGCAAGAGCGCAACGCTCCTCGTCGGTGTGCCCGCTGAGCAGCTTGACGACGCCCTGGCCCTCATCCGCCAGACATGCCCCACCCCGCCCGACGCTGACGAACACCGCGCCACCATCTTTGTCCTCAATGCCGGGCAGCTTGTCGCCATCTGATTACCGGTTGTGCTCGCCCCCTAGAGCGTGTTATGAACTGCGCACGCTCGGCGTAGCGTGCAGGGCGCGGCGCATGGGTAGCGCCCTGACCCCACCCTGTAGTCGCTCCCTGCCGGCGATGTTGGTGGCGAACTACGCACGCGCCGGTTTCGTAGGGGCGTATTGCAATACGCCCCTACGGAAGCATTTCGCCAACGGTATCGCCAGCGGGGAGGTTCCCCTTTCCCTGCTTGCGGCGGAAGGTGCCGGGGGATAGGGGGTGAATAGTGCATACCACACTCTAGACATGAGAACCCCGGCAGGCCAACCAGGGTCTTAACACCCGCCATGCGGGCTATTCGCGCGGCGCCCACAGCAGCACGCTGGTGTCCTCTTCCTCCACCAGCCAGCGGTCGAACCAGAACCGCGCAATCGCACTGTCGTAGAGGTCGTCCAGCTCGTGCTCAACAAAGCGCAGGCGGTCGGGGCAACGAAACACCTCATACATGGGCCGCGTGCGGTCAAACCACGCCCGCACAGTGAAGGTCACCGAACGCCCGCGCGGGTAAGCATAGAGCACCGGGCGGGGCACGATCAGACGCGCCACGTCGCTGAAATCAGCATAGCGGCGCAGGCCCGGCACGAAATCGCAGCCGTGCCCCTGCACCGCCAGCACATCAATGCCGCCGCCAACATAATTCTGGATGACCACCGCGCGCACCCGCTCGTCAAGCGCCGCCAGATACAGAGCCAGCCCGCCCCCCAGCCCCAGCCCCGTCGCGCCGAGATGCGTCGGCCTGATGTCAGGGCGTTGCTGCAAGTAGTCCAGCGCCCGCAGCCCGTCCTCAAGCGTCATTCCCAGCCAGGTGCGGCCCAGCAAACGCGCCGCGCTGTCCAGGCTCTCGTGATCCACCTGGCCCAACTCGCCGAAGCCGCGCTCCTCAAAGGTCAGCGTCACATAGCCTGCCTGGGCCAGCGCCAGGGCGTTCGCCTGCTGCAACCCCGCGTCCAGGCCCACCGTCTGGCGGATGGTGCCATGCCCGGTGAAGACAACCAAGCCGGGCAGCGTTTCGCTGCTCCCGGCAGGCTTGAGCACATACGCCGGCAGCGGCAGGCCGTCGAACGCCTCGAAGATCAGCTTCGTTCGCTCCACGCCGCTGACCACCGTCTGCTCAGTGATCTCCACCGGCACGGGGTCGCCGGGCGTGGTCTGCAGGCTGAGCAACTCGATCACCTTTGCGCGCAGGGCGCTGCGCCATTCGCGCCACGCCTCGCCGCGCTGCCCGCGATAGGCCATCTCCGGCTGGAAGGTGCTCATCTCGACCATCAGTTTGCCGAGCGGCTGGTCATCTCCTGGCGGGATCACGAGCCGCTCAGTTGAGTCGGGGCTGGGGGCCAGGGTGCTG
Organism: uncultured Thermoflexus sp.; assembly: GCA_964396775.1. GTDB lineage: Bacteria > Chloroflexota > Anaerolineae > Aggregatilineales > Aggregatilineaceae > UBA2029. The sequence continues at coordinate 13,436 of CAYNHD010000051.1, forward strand.
ACCAGACCGCGCATCGAGCGTGCTGCCGTCTGCACAACTCGCTCCAAAGGGCCGGGGCGTTGGCGTCGCTCGGCAATCTGCGCCACCACGTCGCGCAGGTGTACGGACTCGCCGTACTGCTCGAATAGCTCACGGCGATGGCGCATGACCCACACATACAGGTCAGCTTCCGTGCGCCCTGGAAACAAATCCAGCACGCCCGACTCGCGGATCAGGTCCACAGCCAGCGTGTACACCATGTCGTACCAGTTCGCCGCCGCTGTCTCGTAGCTGCGTGGCTCGCCGTCAATGCGCTCCAGGTTGCGCCGGTACATCTCGATTTCAAGCTCAAGCTCCGGGTACATGCCCGGCTCGGTGAGCAGGATAGATGCTCCCCGATGGCTCACGCCCAGGCGCGTCCGGTCGAGGAATGCGCGGTATTCGGCTTTGACGATGAGATCGTCCACGTCCGCCGACAGGCCGCCGACGGGCGACTCGTATTCCCACACATACGCTTCAATCGTCGTCGCGCCGAACTGCCGCGCCACCGACACCCGGTGATTGCCGTCTTTGACGAAGTAGACATCACCGACCTTGTATAACTCAATCGGCGGCAGGCCCTGCTCCCACTGTAGCTCTGCGACGCGCTGCCAGCGCGGCCCATCGCTTTCCACCAGCGGGAGGAACGTCCGCGTGAAATCGTGGTAGCGCCCGACGCTGCCCACGATCTTGTCCAGTTCAACCTGTTGCAGCCCCCGGTAGGCGCTCTGATTCAGGCGCAGCTTCTGCTGGACTTCTTCAAACGACAGCAGCGTGACCGGTTGGCGGCTGAGGCCCAGCGAGCCAGACAGCTTCTGCCAGAACGCTTTGCGCCGCGCCTGGTTCCACCACTCGCGCGAGACGGATTGGGCGTATTCGCTTGAATCCTGCGACATG
>CAYNHD010000052.1:0-14274 GCA_964396775.1 uncultured Thermoflexus sp.
CCCGCAGGCGGGGAGGGATTTAGGGTGGGGTTGCAGGCCTTTTCAAACGGCCTCTGAGACATCTGAAGGAACTACACGTGGGGGCGTATGCGCTACGCCCCCACCAGACTTCCCGTACCAGACTTCCGAAGTCTTCGAAGACTTCGGAAGTCTTTTTCGCCGCGCCGGGCGAGGCTTACAGCAGCCGGTAGGACTGCTCGTGCCGGTAATAGACGGCCACCGGCGCTCCGACCGGCGGCAGCGGGCGGTCGCGCAGGTCGTTGCGAATCTGCCGTGCCTGCCCGCTGAGCGTCTGCCCCTGCGGCGTGAGGAAGCGGAAGCGCACCTTCACCTTGTAATCGCCGTCGTCGTCCAGCGCGCCCTCGCAGGCGACTACCTGCCCGGTGAGCACCGCCGGGGGCACGATGCGCAGCGCGCGCCGCCGGCGCAGCACCGCCGAGAGCAGCATCAACAGCGCCGCCAGCGTCAGCCCCGCTACTACTGCCGTCAGCCAGTTGCGGAACCATTCTTCAGGACTGGTTGCCTCCAGCCGCGCGTCGGCGGGGTCATCGGGCAGGACTCGCACGGACACTGCCTCCCCGTCCGCCAGCGCGTCATAGGCGGACGCGGTGACGCGCTGCTCGCCAGCGTATTCGTCGTCGCTCACGCTGTAGCGGTAGTGCACGATGTAGCGGTCATCTCCGCGCTGCTCGCGCCCGGCCACTGTCCCCGCGACGGTGAAGCCGTCCCACTCAAAGCGGAACCAGCGCACCCACTGCGGCACCAGCACGCCCCACAGCACCGCCATCAACAGCAACAGCAAAGCCCCCAGGCGAAATGTCCAGCGGGCGGTCTTCTTGCGTTTGGCGCGGCGGGCGCGTTCCTGCTCGACGAGCGGGGCGTTGGACGGGTTGAGCAGGAACGGTTGCCGCCAGGCTCTGCCCATACGCACCGGGCGACGAGCCACCGGTTGTACGGTGGGAGGAGGCGGTGCCAGGTCGGCGGGGACAGGCACGGGGGTCGGCGCGGGCGGCGGAGCTACCTGGCGCGGCGCGGGGGCGGGCACCGACGGGTCCGACGGCCACATGGCACGCCAGGCAAGCTGGCGCACGGACGGATCGGGGTCTTTCTTGTACATATGCTCGAACACCTGCTGCACGCGCGGATCGCTGCGCATGGTGCTCAGAAAACGGATCGCACGCTTGCGGTCTTCTGGATCAGGGCTGCGCAGGAGCCGCAAGCTGCGCAGCACTTCTTTGGAGGGGGAGCTGCCTGCTTCTGTCATGATCACCAACCACTTCTCGTCAGCAGTCGAACGCCGATTCGGGGATTACCTGAGCTTCAGCCCACAGCCGGCTGAATTCCTCAAGATAGGCGCGCGCAATATCTGGGCTGTGGATGATGAGCATATTCTCGTCGTTGTCATTGGACGCCCGGCTCGAGAAATTGAACGATCCCATGGCAACTATTGAGTCGTCGAAGATAAAGACCTTATGATGCATCACGTAAGGATTCCCGTCCTGGCGCACATCCAGCCCCGCGCACAGCAGGGGCTTGACCTGGCTGCGGCTGCTCGCCTCAACAATCCCGCGCACGTCGAGCGCCCCCGCCTGGGCACGGTCGCCCAGCAGCAGCATGACACTGTGTTCCGTGCTGTCCTCAGTCCACTCCAGGCTCTCGGTGAACGAGAAGGCCATGAAGCGCACCGACTGCGCCTCGTTGATTAGCTCGGCCAGGCGCGCGCCCACATCGGCCTCGGACTCGAAGTACGTCTCAATGCGCGTGCCGCCAACGGTCACAATCTGGTTGGGAACTTCCTGCGGCGATGTCTTGCCGAACTGCCCGGCGAAGAGTTCTTCAAACTCGGCGGTGTAGTTCTGCGCCAGACGGCTGGAGCGGATGAGCATGGCGTTGTTGTTGTTGCGGTAGAAGGCATTGGGCTTGAGGTTGGTCGAGCCGGTCCAGACGTACAGGCCGTCAATGACCACGAACTTGTTGTGCATATAGCCGCGCCGCGTCCCATCAGAGACGACGGGAATCCCGGCCAACTCAAGCTGGTCGAAGGTGGCGTCGGGGCTTTCCAGGCCATATTCGCCGTCGGTCACCGCGCGCACCTGTACATCGCGCTCTTTGGCGCGGATCAGCGCGTCGGTGATCGGCTGCGACTCCAGTTCGTAGATCGCCAGGTCCACCGTCTGCTGCGCGCCGTCAAGGGCGGTCACCAGCGCCGCTTCGACCGGCGAGTCGTGATAGTCCGCCTCGTTCTGCGACGCGACCGGCGACGAGAAGTAAAGCTGGAACCACCCGCCGTCATAGCCGCCGGGGATGGCCATCAGCGCTGTCGAGAGGGCCTCGCCCGGCTCAACAACCTCAACAGCAGGGGGTTGCTCCCTCGTGTCTGTCTCAGTGTTGAGCACGTCAATGCCCAGCACGTACTGGGCGAACAGCACGATGGCGATCAGGATGATGCCTGTAGCCCCGCCCAGCGTGACACGCTGAGCCTTAGAGCGAGTGGGTGGGCGGCGTCGGCGTCGGCTGCTGTTACGATCCATGAGGTTCTCCTGGGGGTAGTGGCGTGTCGGGTTCCTGGGGTGCAGCCGGAGGCCGTCCGGGCAGCGGGGGCGCGGGCGACTCGCTGGCAGGTGGCGTCAGGCGGGCGATGAGGTCGCGCAGCAGGTCGGCGTTGGAGCGGGTGCTGTGCCCGGCCAGCCACGCCGCAATCTCCTCGTCGCTGAAGGTGGGGGCTTCCTCGCCGTATAGCTCGCGGCTGAGCTGGTTGACCATCTGGAAGGTGCGCGTCAGCCAGGCTGCGTCTTTCTTGTGGCGGTAAGTCACCAGCCAGTTGAGGCGCGTCATCAGCCGCGCCAGCGCGTAGCCCTGGTCGGCGATCTGCTCGTCGTCAGCGGCAGGCTGATCCGCCGCTGCCAGCCGCGCGGCAAGCTGCCTTGCGCGCGCCAACCCCCACTCGACGAAAGGGATTGCCTCGTCGTCGCGCAGCCCATCGCGCACCTTCTCGCTGGAGACGATGGTATCCTGCATCAGCCTGGCCGCACGCTCAACGTCTTCGGAGGGTAGTGGTGCCATGCGCTCTCAACTCCGGGCTTCACACACCTGTAAGCCTCATTCTAGCGAGTGAGTGGAGAATGGTCAATCACCTGCAACGCCAGGCGGCTCCCCGTCCTGCTCCAGAATGGCGCGCAGCGTCGCCGCGTCCATGTTGCCGCCGCTCAGAATCACGCCCACGCGCCCGGCGGCGCGCACTGCTCCGCTGAGCAGCGCGGCCACGCCCAGCGCCCCAGATGGCTCGACGACGATTTTGGCGCGGAATAGCAGAAAGCGCACCGCCTCGACGATGGCCGCCTCGCTGACCGTGCGCATGTCGTCCACGTAGGCGCGCACCAGCGGAAAGGTCAGCGCGCCCAGCGACGGCGTGCGCGTCCCGTCGGCAATGGTCGGCGGGTTGTGGACGGTGTGCAGCACGCCCGTGTGGAAAGAGCGCGTCGCGTCGTCGGCCACTTCTGGCTCGATGCCGATCACGCGGCAGGTGGGCTGCACACCTTTAGCCACAATCGCCGATCCGCTGAGCAGCCCGCCCCCGCCGCAGGGCACCAACAGCGCATCCAGCAGGCCGGCCTGCTCGAATAGCTCCAGCGCCGCCGTCCCTTGCCCGGCGATGATCTGCGGGTGGTCGTAGGGCGGCACGAGGGTGTAGCCGTGCTCGGCAGCCAGGGCCTCGGCAATGGCCCGCCGGTCGCCAGTCGCCGGGTCGTAGGGGATCACCTGCGCGCCGTAGCCTTCGGTCGCGGCGCGCTTGATGGTGGGCGCGTTGGTGGGCATGACCACGTGTGCCGCCGCGCCAAGCAGCCGGCAGGCCAGCGCGACTGCCTGGGCGTGGTTGCCCGACGAATAGGTGATCACGCCGCGCGTGCGCTCCGCGTCCGAAAGCTGGCTGATGGCGTTGTACGCGCCCCGGAACTTGAACGCTCCGGCGCGCTGCAAATTCTCGCACTTGAGGAAGACTTCAGCGCCGGCGCGCGCGTTGAGCGTGCGCGAGGTCAGCACCGGCGTGAGGTGAGCCTGGCCGGCTAACCGGCCAGCCGCCGCTGTCACCTGGGCGAATAACGAGGCGTGGTCGTGTGCCATGCGCGCTGCCCCCTCTCAAGACGGCTGGCACCCATCGCTTATTATAGGTGAGCATGGCGCATTGAACGAATCATGGGGCTGGATTTGCAGGGCAATCACTTCTGACGCGCGCGCCGCTTTACCTCACCCCATGGCCTCGCTGCGCTCGGCCTTTCCCCCTCTCCGCGTCGGCTATACATTACCCACATCTTTGGCTGTGCCTGTCCCCCCATCCCCGGCCCTTCCCCCACGAGGGGGGAAGGGAGAAAAGCGGCGAGCCTGCTCCCCTTCCCTCCGCGCAGCGCGGGGGAAGGGGCTGGGGGATGGGGGGTACTTGTGGGTACGCATAGCCGCGTCGGAGAGGGGGCGGTGAGGCAAACCGGCTGATACACAGCGGATTGCGATGCGATTGCCTTGCCTGGATTTCCGCCCCAAAGGGCGCACTGCCGCCCGGTGCGCCCTACTCAATCCCCGGCAGGCTGGGGGCCAGCAGCGCGGCCATCACCGGGTCGGCCCAGGGGTCGCACTCGGCGGGGACGACGCGCGACGCGATCTCCGCCAGCGGCGCGGACGGGTTAAGCGCGTTCCAGGCCAGGCGCGAAAGCTCGCCGATGACCGGCGCGGATAGCTCGAACTCCAGCCAGTCGCGCCCGTACAGCGCCACCACGAGCGCGTAGGCCGCATCCGGCCCGATAACCAGCCCGGCGTCGCCGTGCGTGTCACCGATCCAGCCATGCTTGTGCAGCACGCGCGCGCCGGGCGGCACGCCCGCCTCCAGGAAGACGCCGACGGCGTTGGCGTCCAGCGCGGTGAGCATCTGCCGGCATTCGTGAACGGTGATGGCGTCGGGGAAATGCTCCAGCAGCAGCCCGCCCTCGCCCTGCGCGCACTGGTAGATGCTCGCCAGCAGCCAGCCGAGGTCAGCGGGCACGATCTGGTTGGTGGGGTCGGGGAGCGTCCGGCTCTGATCTGCGCCGGTCGTGATCGTCCCTACCTCGATCACCGGTTCGCCCTCGCGGATGGTATAGGGGCGCAGGATGAACGTCCCGCCCAGCCCCAACTGTTGCATGGTCGCCGTGACGCGCCCCGCGCCGCGCCGCGCGTCGCCGCCGCCGATCTGCGCGAGCAGTTCGTTGGTGGTCAGGTTCTCGCTGCACATCATCGTGTCGGCGACCAGGAAGGCATCGTCGCGGCTCAGCGGCCCGTCGTGCACCAGGAAGTACGTCACCAGGATCGGGATTTTGGTCAGGCTCATGCCGCTGTAGGCCACGTCACCGTTGAGAGTAAAGGTGTCGCCCGTGCGCAGGTCGAGCAGGAAGACGGAGGCGATCTGATCGCCGGTGGGGGCGAAACCCTGCGACAGCAGGTACTCGTGCATGGCCATCCCCAGCGACCCGGCCAGGCGGCCCGCCGCGAGCGGTGCACCGTCCCAGGGCGCACCACCCACGACGACCGTCTGCGGCGTGGGCGTCAGCGTCGGGTAGTTGAAGACGCTGGCCTCGGTGACCGGCACGCTGCTCAGGTCGCCGCTGATCTCCACGACCTCGCTGTAAAGCCACCCGCTGCCCGTCGGCGACTCCGGCAGGGCGACGCGCAGCCAGGGGACGAGGGCGTGTCGCTCGATGACGCGGAAGCTGGTGCCCTCCGCCACGCGCACGATGACTGGGTAGCTGAGGTCGGGGCCGAAGCGCAGGTTGGCCTCGCCGAGCGTCGTGGCCAGCGGTCCGCTGAGCGTGGGTGTAAGGGTTGGCGTGGCGGAGGCCGGCGCATCGCGAGCGGGTGCGACCAGCGCAGGCGTGGGCGTGACAGGCGGCGCGTCCAGCGGCGGGAACGCGCTCACCGCCGGCACGTCGGCCAGGTTGCCCGTCACCGTCACCAGGTCGGCGAAGACCCACGCTTCGGCAATGCCCGGCACGTTCAGGCGCAGCCAGGGCACGTAGACGTGCCGCGCCAGCACGCGGTAGCGCGTCCCGCTGGCGATGACCCCTACCTGTGCGTACTCCACACCCGGCCCGGCGCGCAGGTTCGCCTGGCCGATGGCTTCGGCGTAGACCTCCTGGGCAGGCGCGGGCTGCGCGGCGCTGCGTGGTGCGCCCCCCGGCCAGAACGGCACTGCAACCAGACTCAGCAGAGCGAGCAGAAACAACCATCCGTGACGCGGCATGGTGCGGCTCCTCAGGCGCAGGCCAACAAAAAAGGCGACTCCGCTGTGACGGATCGCCCCCCGCAAATGACCAGTGAGCGTGGAGGGATTCGAACCCCCAACCAATGGCTTAAAAGGCCACTGCTCTACCGTTGAGCTACACGCCCCGCCTCGTAGGGCAAGTATAGCATAATCCGGTCGGTTAGCAACGGCGATTTGGGTGTGAGCCAGGGCCATTGCACCAAAACCTGCCAGGCGCACTTGGGCGGGAAGCGGCGCGACGACGCCAGACTTCCGAAGTTTTGGAAAACTTCGGAAGTCTTAAGGTGAGCGCAGCGAGTCCGGGGGGGGGGGGGTGAGGTCAATGCCCCCGTGCCCGAATCGCCAACTCGCCGACTCGTCAACCCGCTAGCGCAGCTTTCGGGTATAATGACGGCAGGCGGAATCCGAACGGCAATCTTGTCAGCCTGTCCCAACGGTGCTATAATGCGCGCATCGTGGGCGCGTAGCTCAGCTGGTCAGAGCGCACGGTTCACATCCGTGAGGTCAGGGGTTCGAGTCCCTTCGCGCCCACTCGCATACAGATGCCGCCGAGTCAGCCCGGCGGCATTTTAGTTTCTTGGTGACACGATCCAGTGAACGGTTCTTCTCGTCCCTCATCGTCGGCGCGCCGCCTGGACAAAGCCCTGTTCTGGCTGCGCTGGCCCCTGCTGACTGGCGTGGCGCTGCTTGGCCCGCTGGCCGGCGACGCCCTGCCCGCTGCGCCCGCCTACCACGCCGAGGGCGTGCTGGCCGGGCTGCTCGCCGGAGCCGCCGCGAACGCCCTGCTGGGGCTGCTGGTGCTCAGCCGGCGCGTGGGAGACCGCCCGCTGGGGGTGCTGAGCGCGCTGCTGGATAGCGTGGTGGCAGCGATCTTCCTGTGGGCTTACGGTGGCGCGACACCGCCGCTGCTCGTCCTGGGCGCGCTGGTCGTCCTGGCGGCGTCCCTGCGCTTCGGCTGGCTGGGGACGGCGCTCGGCGTCACGCTGCTGGCGCTGATCGGCCTGCCCGCCCTCGTCCTGCTCGATTCGCCCTCAACCGCCCTGCTGGTCAATTGGGCGCTCAGCCTGGCTCTGCTGGCCGGATTGGGCGCGCTGGGCGCTGCCCTGCGCGGGCGCGGCGGGGCGTCCTGGGGGGAACGGCTGGACGAGGCCCAGCGTCTGCGCGCCGCCCGCGAACGCGCGCGCGCCATCTACGAGATGGCCAACGCCCTGAGCGCCACGCTCGACCATCGGCGCGTGCTCGAAGCGGCCCAGGGCATCGGCACACTGGCCCTCCACGACGAGCTAGGGCCGGACGTGCGCCTGATCAGCGCCGTGCTGCTCTTCCAGGGCGAAGACAACCTGCTGCGGGTGATCACTGCGCGCGGCCTGACGCGCGCCGACGAAACGGTTGCCGTGCCGGGGCGACAGGGCGTGCTCGGCCTGGCGCTGCAGAGCAGCGGGCCGGTCTTCGCCGGTGAGGGCAACCGCGACCCGGAACTGCGCTACTTTGTCGCCTTCCAGGACGCCAAATCCGTCCTGGCGATTCCGCTGCGCGCGGGATTCGACGTGTACGGGGTGATGGTCTTCGGCGCAGATCAGGCCAATGCCTTCTCCGATGAGCACGTCGAATTGATGACGGCCATCGGCACGCAGTCCACGCTGGCGCTGCAAAACGCCGTGCTGTACCAGAACCTGCTGGGCGAGAAAGAGCGCATTGTAGAGGTAGAGGAAGACGCCCGCAAAAAGCTCTCGCGCGATCTGCACGACGGCCCCACGCAGACGGTCGCGGCCATCGCCATGCGCGTCAACTACATCCGCCGCCTGGTGCAGCAGCAGCCGCAGCAAGCCCTGGAGGAACTGTGGCGCGTCGAAGACCTGGCGCGGCGCACGACCAAAGAGATCCGCCACATGCTCTTCACACTGCGCCCGCTCGTGCTCGAAAGCCGGGGCCTGCTGGCCGCGCTGGAGCAACTTGCCGAGAAGATGCGCGACACCTACGACACCACTGTGCTGGTCGAAGGCGCGCCCGATGTCGAGCGGCTGCTCGACCCGAACGCGCAGGGTGTGCTGTTCTACATCGTCGAGGAAGCGGTCAACAACGCGCGCAAGCACGCCAAGTCCAGCGCGATCTGGGTGCGCCTCTTCACGCAGAATGGGCTGGTGATCGTGGAGATCGAGGACAACGGTGTGGGCTTCGATGTGGAGGCAGTCGGCGCGGGCTACGAACAGCGTGGCAGCCTGGGCATGATCAACATGCGCGAGCGGGCGGAACTCATTGAAGGCACGCTGCGCATTGACAGCGCGCCCGGCCAGGGCACACGCATCCGTGTGCTGATCCCGCTGCGCCCGGCGGCTGGCCCGGCGGCAGAAGAAGGAGAAGCCGCGCCGCCGCTGCACCTGCAGAGCCAGCGAGCGACCTCGCGCCCGCCAGTCTCAGCGCCCGCCGCTCCCCCTGCGCCCGCTGAGTCCGCGCCGCCGGCCCCGGCCAAGACGCCGACCGGCCCCCTCAAGCCGCTGCCCGCGCAGCGCACTCCTACCGGCCCGCTCAGGCCGCTGCCCGCGCGCTCGCGGGCGAAGGGGACGCCCCCGCCCCCCTCCGACGAGCCGGATGCCGGACACAAATAAAGAACGGGAGAAAGGCCGAGCACAGCGAGGCCAGGGGGTGAGGTCAACAGAGCGCCCCCTTCATTGACGAGTGTGCCAGCTTCACAACACGTTCTAGAGCGTGTTATGCACTTTTCAACCCCTATCCCCGGCCCCTTTCCCCGCAAGCAGGGAAAGGGGAGAAATCTGCCCTCCCCGCTGGCGGGGAGGGACACAGGGTGGGGTCAGGGCGCTACCCATGCGCCGTGCCCTGCACGCCACGCCAAGCGTGCGGAGTTCATAACACGTTCTAGATGAAGAAGGACAGCACGACCAGCACGCCCATGAACGTGGCGGCCAGCATCGCCATATGCTTCAGGTCGGATACCACGTAGGCGTACTCACGGCGCAGGTCAACCGGGCCGCGCGCTTTGCTCGCTGGAACCGCAGGGGCGACCGGTTGGGGTGCGGCCTGGGCCTCGGCGTGCGGCGCAGGCTGCTCCGGCAGTTCGCCGCTGCGCTGCAACTCGCGGCGGGCGCGTTCCAGGGTTTCGCTCGGCAGGTTGGGTCTGCGGGTTCTCTTAGCCATCGTGTCGTCAGGTCTCCTCACAGGGAAGTCTCATCTTAGCGAGTGTGTGCAAAGCTCGTCAGCGACTCGCTTGACGCAGCGCGAGGCAAGGTCCCGTAGGGGCGCATTGCAATACGCCCCTACGAGTAGCGCCTCTACCTGACACGTTTGCACACACCCATCTTGCCGCGCCCAAGTGTACCACATCCCGGCGCTAACGTCCGCTGCTAACCAACTTGCCGAAAACGATCATGCGCTGGGTATCCACGCGGTAGGGGTGGCAGGTGATCAGCGTGACGATGGGGCTGTTGCCCGGCTCCAGCACCCAGACATCGCTCGGCTCGACGATCTGCTTGTCGAAGACGACGTAGGTGTACCAGCGTCCGTTGTTGGCCTGCACGCGAATCTCGTCGCCCGGCTCCAGGTACTGGATGTCGCGGAAGATTTCGCCGTAGATGTCGTTGTGCGCCGTGAGAACCATGTTGGCGTCTTCGCCGGGGTTGGCGCTGCCCAGGTAGTGCCCGACGCCCTTGACCAGGTTGTACCAGTCGTCGCCGCCGTAAATCGAGGCGTCCACCTGCACCTGGGGCGTGTCAATGACGATGCGCACCGGGCTGCTGGCCTGCGGCGTGAAGCGTTCGGCCTGCGGCGCGACCAGTTGGGCCATGACCATCGGGCGGATGCTGGCCGGTAGCTCGTCCAGGTTAAAGGCACCCTCGCCGCCGGTCACGTCCGGCGAGTAGTGACCACCGGGCAGTACGTAGTCGGCCAGTTGGATGCTCAGTTCCGGCAGGGGTGTCGGCGTGGCGCGCATGGCGTCGGCCTCGCGCTGAACCTCCGCCGACTTCTGCTCCAGCGCCTCGATCCGGTCGTTCTCGATGACCAGCAGGTACGCGCCAACCCCCAGCACGGTGATCACGCCGATCACCGCCGCGACCTCAATGGCCAGCAGCAACTTGTCCCAGGCGGCGCGGCGGCGCGAGACATGACGCGCAGGCGCGCCGGTCGCCGCCGGAGTCGCTGCCGGTTCTGGGGCGGGCGGCGGACGGCGCTGGGCCGCGCGCTCCTCTTCCAGCTCGTCCTCGAAGCGCGGCACGTCGTCGGTGATGTCGTAGGTGACCGGCGGCTCCAACGGCGGGATGTCTTCCGCCGCTTCGTGCTGCTGAGGGGGCGGCGCGGGCGGTTCCGGCGGCGCGTCGAGGGGAGCGGCCAGCGTCGCCACGCGGCGGCCCTGGGCCTGCAGGCGCTGCAGGCGTTCCTGGCGCGCCTCGCGCTTGCGGATGGCGAGGATGCGCTCCAGTTCCTCGATGGATAGCTCGTCAACGGCTCGCTTGTCGCGCATACCGCTAAATCCTGCGGTGGTTGTTGGTGATTGGTGGTTAGTTAATGGTTGCGGGTGACGGATCAGGCTGATCGGTATATCTGCTCCAGACAGCACAGCCACCCATAACCGCGATCAGCTACCAAAAACCAATAACCAAAAACCTACATCGTCAAACCTACGCCCCAGAGTATAGCACGACTCGGCGCGGCTAACGGCGCTTGCCGGCGACAGCGAAGACCTCGCGCTCGAAGAACCAGCGGAAGGGCGGCCAGCAGAACAGGACATAGCGCAGCGCGGCCAGCACGATGAATTCCTGGCGGTGCTGGGGCGGGGAATCCAGCCACACACGCCCGGCGAACCCGGCCCGGCGCAGCGCCCGGCGCAGGCTGAGCAGCGACTGCTCGTTGACGTGCACATCGCGGTTGTGCTCGACGAGGAACTGACGCGGGTCGGCGGGGTAGGCCGCGCCCTGCCCGATCAGCCGCCGGAACTGGCGCACGACCGGGTAGGCGTAGCGGTCGTACCAGGCGTTGGGCGCGGTGTGGATGATCAGCCTCCCGTCGTCCTTGAGGACGCGGTGCGCTTCGAGCAGGGCTGCGTGCAGTTCCCAGGGGTGCAGGTGCTCCACGATGTCGAACATCAGCACGCGGTCGAAGGCGCGCGCAGGATAGGGGAAGCGTTTGGCGTCGGCCTGGGCCAGCCCCATCTTGCCGGGCGCGTCACCGGCGTCGCGGGCGATCACGCCGCGCGCCAGCTTGATCGCGGCACGGGCGTAGTCGAAACCGTAGGCGTCTGCGCCCAGCCGCGCGCAGTGGCGCACGATCTCGCCGCGCCCGCAGGCCACGTCGAGCACGGCCATGCCCGGCGCAACCGCCGCCAGGGCGAAGGCCGCCTCCAGTCGCCGCGAGAGGTTCTCGCCGTCGCTGGCCAGGAAGTCCTCATAGCCCTCGCAGGCGGTCAGAAAGTATTCTTCCGTGTAACGCTCTGGCGCGATGGGAGCCGGACGCTGCTCGGTCAACGCATGATCCTCAGGTGGTGGGTCGCTCCGCCGCGATTATACAAAGCGCGGGGAGGGCGTGCCATTGGATGCAAACGGTCAGACTTCGGAAGTCCGGCAGACGTCCGAAGTCTTGCGGCGGCGCGCACCGTCGCCAGCCATCGCCAGCGGTGCAGGCAGCGGTCCCCTACTGCTCGTCGTGATGGTAGAGCGTCTTGAGCACCACGCCCTGGATCGTGCGCAATCGCTGGCTGATCACCCCGGCGATGCGGCGCATGATCGTGAAGCCCAGCTCGTGATTCTCCTCCAGCAGGCGGTTGAAAGCGGTGCCGTCGAAGGCCAGCAGATGGCTGTCCTCCTGGCAGATGGCCGAGGCGGTGTAGTAATTGGGCGGCATGAAGCCCGACCAGCCGACCAACTGCCCGAACGTGCTCAGCGAGACAATGGTCAGCGGGTGGGTGAGCGCCGTCGGCTGCACCTGCACGTTCACCTTGCCGCTGAGCAGGATGTACAGGCGGCTGGCCTCTTCGCCCTCGCGGAAGAGCGCCTCTCCTGCTCCACAGGTGACTTCATCGGCCAGGGCGGCGAACCGGGCGAGATAGTCGTCCGGCAAACCGGCGAAGAGGGGACTTTGGGCGAGCAGTTGGGGCGTGATCATGGGGCGTCTCCTGGTGTTGCTCTGCTCACAGTGGACATGGTAGGGCCGCGCGCTGCGCTGTGCTCGCAGCATAGCATAAGCCGCCGCAGTGGTAAAGTGGGGCCAGGCGAGCTACCCGCGCAGCCGCCGGCGCAGAACATCGCCCAGCCAGCGCCACTCGTCCAGGCGCAGCCACGACGCGAACACGCCGAAGGCCGCCACGCCGATCCCCCCTGCAGCGACCACGAGGATCGCCCGCCCCAGCACGGTGTCCGGCAGATTGGCGCTCAGCAGGGCCTGCGCCGCCCAGGTCAGCGCGCCCATGCCCGCCGCAGCCAGCGCCGCCCGCCCGACGGTCGCCCCCAGGTGCTGCCCGCCGTAACCGCCCATGCCCCGCCCCAGCAGGTAGGCCGACACGCCCGTGTGAATCAGGTGCTTGACCGAATCGGCGATCATCAGCGCGAAGAACGAGTACCAGGGCAGCAGGCCGAGCGCAACGGCCATGTACGCGGCCAGGCTGATCAGCCCAACAATGGCGGGGGTGAGTGTGTTCTGCCGCGCGTAGAAAGCGAAGACCAGCAGCAGGTCTACGGCGGCGAAGGGCAGGCCCAGCAGGTACAGGCGCAGGGCCAGCGTCGTGTGCGCCGTGTCTACTGCGTCGAACTTGCCATGCTGGAAGATCAGGGCGACGACCGGCTCGGCCAGCACAAACAGGCCCACCGTCGCCGGGATGATCAGCACAATGGCCAGGCGCAGCCCCTGGCCCAGCGTCGTCTTGAACTGGCGCAGCCCCACGTCGGCGCGGTCAACGGCCTGGCGCGAGAGCGTGGGCAGAATGGCGACCGAGATCGCCAGGGCGACCAGCCCCTGCGGGAACTGGATGAGTGTCGTCGCCCAGGCCATGTAGGAGATGCTGCCCTCGCCCGTGCTGGAGGCCAGGTTGTAGGAAAACGGGCGGTTGACCAGCACGTCCAGCGCCAGCGAGGCCATCACCGGCAGATAGAGCAGGCCGATGCGCCGCACGCCGGGGTGCCCCAGCGCCCCGCGCACGCGCACACGCAGATGGGCATCGCGCAGGCCGGGCGCTTGCAGCCCAAGCTGCACCATCGCGCCGACCAGCCAGCCGACCGCCGCCGCCGTGATCCCCAGTTGACGGTAGAGGAGCACCGTCACCAGCAGGATCGTGCCGTTGAAGACAGTCGAGGCGAAGGCGGGCCAGGTGAAGCGGCGCAGCGCGTAGAGCAGCCCCGACAGCACAGCGAACAGGCTGAGGAACGTCAGCGCCGGCGCGGTGACGCGCAGTAGATCGGTCGCCTGGGCGATCACTTCGGGCGAGGCGTCGCTGCTGGCCACGACGCCGATCACCTGCGGCGCGAGCAACTCCAGCGCCAGGACGAGGGCGCTCAGCGTGACGACGACGATGCCCAGCAGCGCGCTGACCAATGCCCACAAGTCGCGCCGGTCGCCGTCCCTGGCGGCGTACTCGCTGAGCACAGGCACCAGCGCCGAGTTGACGTGCCCGCCGATGAGCAGGTCGTACAGGCTGCGCGGGACGATGATCGCCAGGTTGAAGGCGTCCACCGCCGCGCCCGCGCCGAAGAGCGTGGAGAGCGTGGTCTCGCGGGCCAGCCCCAGCACGCGGCTGGCGATGTTGCCCAGGGCGATCACGCCAGTGGCGCGGGCCATGCTCTCCGGCGGCGCGCCGCCGGTGGCGACCTGCGCGGGCGTCTCAAGAGGGGCGGTGTCGCTGAGGGTGGCGCTCATGCTGAGTCCTGGCGAGCTTCTGCGGGGCCGCTGGCCCCAAACCGGCGTTGACTCTACCGGACTCGCGCCCAACACGCTACAACGCCGCTGGCGGGGGGGCCACGAACAAGTTGTTGGGCGATTGCCAGAACGCC
>CAYNHD010000053.1:0-14254 GCA_964396775.1 uncultured Thermoflexus sp.
CAGACGCAATCGATCTGCCGTGTCCTTCTCCTTTCTATCATACTAGACGCAGAGGGCGCGGAGAAGAACCAGGGGTGTCTGTTGCCTTTCTGCTGGAATCTCTACGCCTCAGCGGTGATCTCTTTCCCCAGAAATGAGATACGCCCCTTGCGCGCGGTTGAGCCTCACCCTCTGCCAGACCGGACGCGCTGGTAATAGTCGCAGAATGCGGTCAAGGGGCAGTCCTCGCAGCGGGGCCGCCGCGCCTGGCACACTTCGCGCCCGTGCCGGATGATGTTCAGGTGGTCGGCGTAGTAATCCTCCGGCGGGATGATCGCCTCTAGCTCCACATGGGCGCGCTCGGCGCTGGTCTTCGGCCCGATCAGGCCGAGCCGCCCGGTCACGCGGTGAATGTGTGTGTCCACCGGAAAGGCGGGCTTGTTAAAGGCGAACAGCAGGATGATCGCCGCCGTCTTCGGCCCGATGCCGTTGAGCCGGGTCAGCCAGGCTTTGCCCGCCTCAACATCCAGATCGGCCAGGAAATCGAGCGAGAGCGCGCCGCGCTCGCGGGTGAGGTTGTGCAGCGCCTCCTGGATGCGCGGCCCTTTCTGGTTGGCCAGCCCCGCCGGGCGAATGGTCTCGATGACCTCTTCAACGGGCGCGTCGCGCACCGCTTCCCAGGACGGAAAGCGCGCCTTGAGCGCGTCGAAGGCCCTGTCGCGGTTGGAGTCGTTGGTGTTCTGGCTCAGAATCGTGCTGACCAGTTCATCAACCGGCGGCAGGTGTTGCCGCCAGGTTGGGTAACCGTAGAGGTCTTCCAGCGATCCGGCGATCTGCGCGTACTGCTTGCGGCGCAGGGCGAGCGTTTGCGGGTCAAGAGGGGCGGATTGAGCGAGTGTCGGCATGGTTCCGTCCACTAGATGATCAGCTCGTCGTAGAGCCGGTCCAGGCTGAGGTCGGGGACGACGGTGTGGCGTGTGCGCAGCGTCAGCGCCGCTGCGGACACGCCCAGACGCACCGCTTCGTCAATGGGCATCTCGTGCAGCAGCCCGAAAATGACCGCCGCCGTGACCGCATCGCCGCTGCCAGTTGTGTCCACGACCTGCGTGCGCAGGGCGGCGATATGGCCCGCGCTGCTCCCGTCGGCGTAAGCCAACCCCTGTTCGGCCATGGTGACCACCGCGATGTCTACACCCATGCTGACCAGGCATTGGGCCGTTTCAATGGCGGCGGCGCTGGTCGCCGGCGGCTCTGCCGCGCCGCACAGCACCGCGGCTTCGCTCGCGTCCGGGGCGACCATCATCAGGTCGGGCAGGTAGGGGATGAGCTTGGTCGCCAGGGCCGGCGAGGTCGGATCGGCGCAGACGGGCACCGCGTAGCGCCTGGCCCAGCGGAAGACTGATTCCAGCGTCCGGGGGCTGAGGTTGGCGTCCAGTGCCACCAGCGCAGCCTCGGCGAACAGGGCGCGGCAGCGTTGCACGTAGCCGGGCGTGATCTGGCCCACAATGTCGTATTCGCTGATGGCGACGACAAGCTGGCCAGTCGCATCGAAGATGGCCGCATAACCGCCTGTGCTTGTCTGGGGCAGGCGCAGCACGTGGCTCGTGTCCACGCCAGCGGCCCCTGTGTACTCCAGCAGGAAGTCGCCGGACGGGTCCTGCCCCACTGCCGAGAGCAAAATGGTGGGCACTTCCAGCCGCGCCAGGTTCTCGGCGATGTTGCGCGCCACGCCGCCCACGCTGTTGCGCACAACGCCCACGTTCGACATGCCCATCTGCAGGGCCTCCCTGGGACGCCCCTTGATGTCAATGCCAGCCGCCCCGATGACCAATACCGGCCCGTCAGGGTTCATCACTGCGCTCCTTGTGCCTGCCAGCGGATTGGAATCGCCAGGCCACGTGACAGCTGCGCTGCCTGTTGCTCAGATTGTGCCTCAGGCTGCACGTGTCGTCAATGCGGGGAGGGGAAGCCCCCGCCGTGCCCTGTTTTACCTCACCCCCGCCCGGCGCTGGCGCGTCTCGCGGGGGTGAGGTCAAGCCTCCCACCGCGCCGCTCTCGCCAAGCGGAGTGTGTCGGGTTATACTTCCCCGTCGTTAGTCCCTTGTGCGGCCCATACCTGGGAGAGTCCTATGCCACCACTCCGGCTCGATGGTGGGCGCGTAATCGAGTTTCTCGTCGGCTTGCTCAACACACCCAGCCCCACCGGTTACCCTGTCGAGGCCATTCCCTATGTCGAGCAGGCATTCGCGGGCCTGGGAATCCCTGCTCTGGCCCTGGAGCGCACCACAAAGGGCGCGCTGGTCATGCGCTGGCCCGGCGAGCGCCACGATGCCCCGCGCGGCCTGACCGCCCATGTGGATACGCTGGGCCTGATGGTCAAGGAGATCAAGCCCAATGGCCGGCTCAAGCTGACCCAACTGGGTCACTTCATGTGGAACGCGGTTGAAGGTGAGGGCGTGACCGTCCGTATCGCCGATGACCGGCGGCTGCGGGGCACGGTGCTGCCCGTCCAGGCCAGTGTCCACATCCATCACGAGGCCGGCGACGAGCCGCGCAGCGAAGAGACGATGGAGGTGCGCCTGGACGCGCGCACGCGCAGCGCGGACGATACGCGCGCGCTCGGCGTGGAGGTGGGCGACTTCGTTTTCCTCGACCCGCGCGTTGAAATCGGCGAGGAGGGCTTCATCCGCTCGCGTCACCTGGACGACAAGGCGGGAGTTGCTGCCATTTTCGGCGCGTTCTGCGCGCTGTACGAGGCCGGGCTGCGTCCCGCCCAGGCGACCTCGGTGCTGATCGCCACCTATGAAGAGGTTGGGCATGGCGGCGCAGAGGGTCTGCCGGCGGGCCTGCACGAACTGGTCGCGGTGGACATGGCCGCAGTGGGGGAGGGGCAGAACTCCGACGAGTTCAGTGTGGGCATCTGTGTCAAGGATGCGCGCGGCCCGTACCACCTGACGCTGACGCAGAAGTTGCAGGCGCTGGCCCGCGATGCCCACATTCCCTACAAGCTGGACATCTATCCACACTACAGTTCGGACGGAGAATCTTACTGGTTCAGCGGGGGGACGGGGCAGGTGGCGCTTATCGGGCCGGGTGTGGATGCCTCGCACGCTTACGAGCGCACGCACCAGGAAAGCGTCCTGCACTGCGCCCATCTCATCGCCCGCTATCTGCTCGCCTGATCGTCTGGAGGGAGGCACGATGCCGGTCCGCGGCGTTATCTTCGATATGGGGGGCACTCTGCTGCACTACAACGCCCCCGACACCACCTGGGAGGAGACCGAAAAGGCGGGCGCTCGCCTCGTCTACGCCCTGCTGCGCGACGCCGGCTACTCCCTGCCGCCGGAGGATGAAGCGTTGGCGCGCGCCTGGCAGCATGCGCTGAACGTGTGGAGCAACATCGCGACGGCGAACGTCCAAGACCTCAAGCTGCACCGCCAGATCAGGCAGGTCGCTGCGCTGTGGGGACTCCCCGATCTGCCGGACGACCTGGTGGAGCGCGCGGGCCTCGCTTACATGGGAGCGATCCAGGCCCACGTATACCCGCTCGAAGGCGCGGCAGAGACGCTGGCCGCGCTGCGCCAGCAGGGGTTGCGCGTCGGCCTGGTCTCCAACACGCACTGGCCGGGCCGCTACCATCTGGACGATCTGGGACGATTCGGGCTGCTGCCCTACCTGGAGCACCCGATCTTCTCGGCAGATGTCGAGGCGTGGAAGCCGGGCCGCGAGGTGTTCGCGCTGAGCCTCCGGGCCCTGGGTCTGGCTCCGCAGGACGCTATCTACGTGGGCGACAGCCTCTATTTCGACGTGTGGGGGGCGCAGCAGGCGGGCCTGCGCGCCGTCTGGATCGAGCAGCGGCACCGCTGGATGCCGGACGGGTTGCAGGCGACGCCCGACGCAACCATCCAATCGCTCCCCCAGTTAGTCGCCGTCATCGAAGAGTGGCGCTGACCGCGCCCCGCCTTGAAACGAGCAACGCATGACACCACAGCCACACAGCACACCTTCCGCACCGGCTACGCCGAAAGCGCGCCGTGCCGCGCCCGGCGAGCGGCCCGTGCGCCTGCGTGGATGGCTGATCGCCATCAGCCTTCTGGGGATCATCCTGACTGCCGGAGCCGCGTACTACCTGCTGCGGCCCCTCGACGCGCCGATTCCAGAAGGCGCTGGCGCTCAATACGCGGGGCTGGAGCAGGGCGTCACGGCGCAGGGTTTCCCGCGCCTGGGCAGTCCCGATGCCCTCACCCTCGTTGAAGACTTCTCCAGCTTCGCCTGCCCCCACTGCCGCGAGTTCCACGAAGGGCAGTTCGTCGGCTTGCTGGACGCCGTTGCCGCCGGGGAAGTCCAGTTCGTGTTCGTCCCCGTGCCGCACATTGGCTGGGGGGCCAGGGAAGCGGGCAAAGCCATGCTGTGCGCGGGCGAGCAGGGCCAGGCGTGGACGATGGCCGATGTGCTGTTCGACTGGCAGCGGCGTTTCCTCACCTCTACTTTTGACTCGCGGCGTGTCCGCAAAGGAGCCGAAGCGTTGGGCCTGGACATGGCCGCCTTCGACGCCTGTATGCGTGGCAGTGCCGTGCAGGACGTGCTCGACGGCGCGCGGGCAGAGTTCAACCGGCGCGGGCTGACCGGCACGCCGGGCTTCTTCATCAACGGCCAGAAGGTGCAGGACTACCGCGAGTTCGAGGCTCTTGGGGCCAGCTATGAGAGCGCGGAGGCCCCGCCCTCATGAGCGAGATGGCGCAGGACATCCTGGTTGACGGGCATCTGGACATCGCCTGGAATTACTTCAATCACGGGCGCGACTTCCTGCAGAGCGCCTGGGTGCGCCGCCGCCAGGAGACCGACCCCGCCTTCGTCCAGCGTCATGGCCGCAGCATGGTGGGGCTGCCGGAGCTACTGTTGGGGCGGGTGGCGGTCGTCTGCGCCTCTATTTTCGTGGCCCCAGCCTGGTCGAGAGCGTACCCTGACGAGCAGGTGCTCTACGAGACGCCCGCCGAGGCGTATGCGTGGGGTATGCGCCAGATGGACTACTACCACCGCCTGGCCGACAGCGACCCGCGCATCCGCCTGATCACCACGCAGGCCGACCTGGACGCTGTGCTGGCGACCTGGCGCGAAGGCAGCGGGGTGGGGGATCACCGTCTGGGCGTGATTCTCTCGATGGAAGGGGCCGATCCCATCCTAGAGCCGGGGCAGCTTGAGGAGTGGTACGCGCGCGGCCTGCGCGCCGTAGGCCCGGCCTGGTCGCAGACGCGCTACAGCGGCGGCACGAAGGCGCTCGGCCCGCTGACCAGTCTGGGCCGGGCGCTGCTCGACGAGATGGCTGGGCTGGGCATAGTGCTCGACCTGGCGCACATGGCCCCGGAAGCGTGCGTCGAGGCGCTGGATCGCTACGACGGCCCGCTCTATGCCAGCCACGCCAACCCCCTGCGCTTCCGCCCCGACCGCCCCGACCGCAACATCTCCGACGAGATCATCCAGCGCATCGCCGAACGCGATGGCGCGATCGGCGTCATGCCGTATAACCTGTTCCTGGTGCCAGGGTGGCGGGCTGGCGACGGCAAAGATGCCGCGACAATGGATACGCTGATCGCCGCCGTTGACCACATCTGCCAGCTTACCGGCAGCGCGCGCCATGTGGGAATTGGCAGCGACTTCGACGGCGGGTTCGGCGCGGCGTCAGCGCCCGTTGAGTTTGAAACGTCGGCGGACTTGTGGGCGATTGGGCCGGCGCTGGCCGCGCGCGGTTATGCACCGGCGGACGTATCGGCCATCCTGAGCGGCAACTTTCTGCGCATTCTGCGCGCCGGGCTGCCAGCGTAGCGGCGGGTGATTATGGAACGCACCAGCGAGATCAGCATCAGCATTGGCGCTTTGGGCGTGGTGATCACGCTGATCGGCCTGTTCCCCGGCATCATCGGGCTGGAGGCTGCCGAGGGCGTCGGCGTGTTGCAGGTGCTGGTCATTCTGCTGGGCTTTACCATTCTGTTCACCAGCGCCTACTACTTCGCCAAGAAGACTTTCTACGCCGGCCAGCCTTCGACTCTTGCCCAGGACATCGGCATCCGCCTGACCATGACCGGTCTGCTCATCGCGGGCGCGGCGGGCCTGGCCGACGTGTTGGGCTTCGGCAGCCACCCCTCCACGCCCGGCAGCCGCCCGATGCTGGGTCGGTTGCAGGCGGTGGTGTTTATCGGCGGGATTCTGCTCGCCTCGTCCGGTGTGGCCATCTACGCGCTGTTTGGGCCGTCGCCAGAAAACGATGGGCCAGACGCGGAGTCCGGCGGAGATGGCTTGCCGCCGGCGGGCGGGTAGCTCACGCGCCGAGGGGCTGCTGGCGGCGCGTGCGGGCGAAAGTGACGTAGGCCGCCGCGCTCATGATCAGCGCATCGGCCACAATCCACAGAAAGGCCCACGCCGCCGCCGGGCCGCCGAACTGGTCAGACATGGCGCTGGCGTCGTTGAGCGGCAGCAGCGAGCCGGGCATGGTCACGATCCGCAGCAGCACCCAGGCATCGCTGATGGCCTGCAGGCCGGTCAGGAAGGCCAGGAAGGTCAGCACGACCAGCACGGCGTCGCGGCGCGCGCGCAGGCCCAGCGCGACCAGCAGCAGGGCGCTGGCCAGGCCAACGAGCACGCCCCACACGCGCCCTTCGCTGGCGAACCAGACGAAGAGCAGGCCGCCTGCTGCGGCGACGGCTGCCCCCGCCCAGCGGCCCCGATCGGTTTCGCGGGTGAGCACCAGAAATGCGGCGGCGATAAGCACAACCGCCAGCAGACCGATCTCCAGCGGCGACAGCCGCGCCGGACGCAGCCCGGCATAGGCAAGGGTCAGAATCGCCAGGAAGACGCCCACGCCAACGGCCACGCGACCAGGTTTCTGCGTCCGGTAAGTCAGGAGCAGCAAGCCCGCGCCGAAGAGAGCCGTGCCCAGGTAGCCGGCCTGGATGATCATGAAGGGCGACCCGCCGCGCGTGTAGGCCAGCCCTGCGCCGCGACTGGTGACCTCGAAGCGCAGGAAGTCACCGCCGGTTAGCTCGGCGGCCAGGCCGTGACCCAGCTCGTGGATCATGGTGACGAAGAGGCGGAAGGGCACCATGAGCAGGTAGAGTTCCTGCACCTGCCACAGCACGAGGGCCACGACGAACGCTGCCGCGGCCAGCGCCAGATCGCGCCGCTGGTCATGAGACGATCCGCGCATCATGATTGGTCTGGCTCCTGGCACGACCCTTGTTGGTGTGCTACTGAAGAAAGGATGTCTGTTCCTCTATGACAACGAACGAACGCCCCGCCGAGTGGCTGCGCTTTGGTACGGTTGGCAGCCCGGCGACCACTCCCAAACCGGGCACGCCCGCCGCCATCGAGTACTCGCGCCTGCTGGGGCTGGACCACCTGGAGATCGCCTGGGTGCAGAGCGTGCGTGTCTCCGACGAGATGTGCGCCACGATCAAGGCCGCAGCCGAAGCGCACGGGATCACGTTGAGCATCCACGCCCCCTACTATATTAACCTCAACAGCCAGAGCGCCGACCTGATGCGCAAGAGCGACGAGCGCCTGCTTGCCGCCGCGCGCAAGGGCTTTCTGGCGGGGGCGCGCGACATCGTGTTTCATCCTGGCTCCTACCACAATCAGCCGCCTGAAGAAGTGTACGAGCGCGTCGCCGAGAAGTTGCGCGAGCTGCGCGCGATCCTCGACAGCGAGGGCGTGGACGTCATCTTGCGTCCGGAGACGATGGGCAAGCCCGCCGTCTTCGGCACGCTGGAGGAGACGCTGCAACTCAGCCGCGACATTCCCGGCGTGCTGCCGTGCATTGACTTCGCCCACCTGCACGCGCGCACGGGCCAGCTCAACAGCTATGAGGAGTTCGCCGCCATTCTGGATGCTGTGGAGGCGGCGCTGGGCGAGCGCGGGCTGCATAACCTCCACGCGCACCTGTCGGGCATCGCCTACGGGCCGCGCGGAGAGCGGGAGCATCTGCCGCTCAACGAGGCCGACCTGCACTATCGCGCGCTGCTGCAGGCCCTCATTGATCGCGGGGCGCGGGGCACGGTGGGGGTCGAAGCCCCGGAGCCGTTCCATGTCGCCGACGCGCTCACGCTGCAGGCGACCTACCGCCGCCTGCTGGAAAGTGAGACCGGCGAGGATGAGAGTTCGATGAGAAACGCCGAGGAAGCGTAGGTTAGGCGTTTGGTGCGCTCTGGTGGGAGCGGTATAGTAAATGGGGGGAGCGACTCAGCCGCGCACCGGCGCTGCGGGCTGAGTCAGGAGGTTTGTCTCTGGCGTCCTGAGTCGCAAGACGGGGACAAGCCCATGACTCAGAACTCCCGCTTGATGTGATGTCGCCCAGGAGACACAACGCTCCTCCAGATAATAGAGACACCGGCGGCTGACCCTATGTGTCGGCCACAACCGTGATGAGTAAGGAGCCGTTGCGATGAAGGATGACTACGGCAGTTTGCGCCGGCGCACGCGCGACGCCGGCTGGCAGTGGTTGATGATCGGCTTGATGTTGGGGTTGGGGTTCGCGCTGGTGATCTGCGTAGGCGGGTACGCGCTGGGGGCGATTGCCTTCCCTCCGCTCGAAGGCGACACAGCTACGCCCTCAGTGCGCATCGTTCCCAATGAGACCGAGGTTGCCCAGCAAGCCACCATGCAGCAGAGCGAGACGAGCGTCGCGCAAGTGCCGGGAGGGGCAGAGGTGGCCCCACTTGTCACGCTGGAAGGGGGCGACACGCCCGCTGTTGGCGCTGACTTGACGCCCGCCGATACCTTCGCGCCCTTCACGCCAACCCCGTCGCTGTTGCCTACGGGCGCGGCAACTGGCCAGGAGACCCCTCCCGCAGCGGCGAGCGGCTCTGAGCCAACGCCGGCTGTTGGCGAAGGAGGCGCGGACGCTACCCCTGCTGAGGCTGCCGCGGTGGTTGAGAACACACCCGCGCCCGGCACCTCGCCTGAGGAGCCGGAGCCAGCAGCCCTGGGCCTGCCGCAGCCGCCAGCCATTCCCCCTGAACTGGACGCGATCAAGACGGAGATGGTCGAGGTGACCGGCGGTACCTTCATGATGGGTACCACGCTGGAAGAAGCGACGCAGGCGATGGACGAGTGCCAGCTTTACGGCAAAACCTGCGAGGATTTGAGCTGGGTCTCGGATTCGACGCCTCCTCACCAGACCACCGTTGACACCTTTTCGATGGAGGTGTACGAGGTCACGGTGACGCAGTTCGTCACCTTCCTGAACTGGATGGGGCCGAACAGCCACAAGACGCAGTGCCAGGGCCAGCCCTGCGCCCAGACAACTCAGGAGCAGGAGAACAGCCTCATCCTCTTCGACGGGACGACCTATTCCGTGCGCAACCCCGGCTTCTACAGCCAGCATCCCGCCACTTACGTGACCTGGTGGGGCGCGGTGGAGTACTGCACCACGCTCAACCGGCGGCTGCCGACCGAAGCGGAGTGGGAGCGCGCGGCGCGCGGCTCGCAGAACCGTATCTATCCCTGGGGCTTCGAGTTCGACACGCAGCGCGCCATGACCTCCATTGTGGAGCAGGCGGGCACGGTGCCCGTCACATCCTACCCCAGCGGCGTCAGTCCCTATGGGGTGTTCAACATGGCTGGTAACGTGTCTGAGTGGGTGTATGACTGGTACCAGCCAGATTACTACACGCAGCAGCTCAACGCGCCAGACCCGAATCCCAAAGGCCCGATAGCGGGCACAGAGAAGGTGCATCGCGGCGGAAGCTGGGACACGATCCCGCTGTTCCTGCGCTCGGTGCACCGCATGAGCCAGCCGCCCGGCAACCCCACAGCGGCTATTGGCTTCCGCTGCGTGGCCGATGTCGGGCCGACGCTGCCGGTCGCGCCCTCGGCCCCCACGACCTCTGGCGGCGCGGGCGCAGGGGGCGCGCCCACGTTGCCCCCGGCTCCTACGCAAGCACTGCTGCCCACCAGTACCCCGGCCCCCAGCGGCCCGACTCCCACCCTTGCGCCTGGCTAGAGCGTGTTATGCATTTTCAACCCCTATCCCCCGGCCCCTTTCCCCGCAGGCAGGGAAAGGGGAGCAGTCCCTCCCCGCTGGCGGGGAGGGACCACAGGGTGGGGTTCAGGTGATCACAGGGCATCGCGAGTTGCCCGGCGCGTCGAGTGCACAGAGTTCATAACACGCTCTAGACGGCGACCGATCATGCGATCCTTGCGGCGGCCCTGACGTTCGGGCCGCCTGTCTTTTCTTTGGGCTGGGGCGCGCTATAATCGGGCCGCTGCGGGCCGCAGTGGGTACTCATGGAGACCAGGTGGGGCGCGCATAAGCTGTGGTTGGTTCTTGGTGATTGGTTCTTGGTAAAGGCAGCACGGTTGTGAGTGTGTTCTACCAACAACTAATAACCAACAACCAACAACCAATAACCAACAACTCATCAATCTATTGGGGGCTTCCGCCAGACAAAGGGTGAGCAATGAAGATAGCATTAGGAGCAGATCACGCCGGCTTCTCGCTGAAGGCAGCCCTGGTGCAGTTCCTCACGCAACAGGGCCACACGATCCTGGACGTGGGCACCGACAATCCCGACGAGCCGAAGGACTACTCCGACTACGCGGAGGCGGTTGGCCGGCTGGTGGTGGATGGCTCGGCAGAACGGGGCATTGTCGTGTGTGGCAGTGGGGTGGGGGCGTGCATCGCCGCGAACAAGATTCCCGGCATCTACGCCTGCCTGTGCCACGATACCTATTCGGCGCACCAGGGCGTCGAGCACGATAATATGAATGTGCTGTGTCTGGGCAGCCGCGTGATCGGCCCGGCGCTGGCCGAGGAACTGGTCGCGGCGTTTCTGAGCGCGCGCTTTCAGGATCAGGTGGCGCGCTACGTGCGCCGCCATGGGAAAGTGCGCGCCCTGGAAGGCGCGCCGCCGCGCGCGTAGCCTGTGCGCTCTCAGAGGCTATTCGGCAAGCCTGATCTGCGGGTTCACCTCACTCCCAAATTCTCCTTTCCACGCGCGGAGAGGGGACTTAACCACACAGCGACTCCCCCTCTCCACCACGTGGAGAGGGGGCAGGGGGTGAGGCTTCCGCTCAGAGCGTGTCCAGTAGGCCGCTTCCGTTCCCCTCATCTCCCGACCCCTTCTCCCACCAGGGGGAGAAGGGGAGAAAGCACGGGGTTTCCCTTCGCCTCGTTGAGGGAGAGGGGTGCAGGGGTGACGGGGGGCCTACACGCTCTCAACCCGGCATCCGCGTATTCGAGCGAGGAGCAGGGGGCCTGTCCCTGCCGACCTGATTGACGAGGAGACTTCTGTATGTCTGCCAACCCCTTAATCGCAGTGCAGCAGTACGGGCAAAGTATCTGGATGGACTACATCAAGCGCAGCCTGATCACGTCGGGCGAGCTTGAGAGGCTGGTCGCGGGGGGCATCGTGGGCATGACCTCCAACCCGACCATCTTCGCCAAAGCCATCGGTGATAGCGAGGAATACGACGCGGCGATCTCCGACTTGCTCGACCTGGACGTGACCGGCATCTACGAGGCACTGGCCATTGCCGACATCCAGGCCGCCGCCGATGTATTGCGCCCGGTCTACGAGCGCACGGACGGTGTGGACGGCTACGTGAGCCTGGAAGTCTCACCGCTGCTGGCCTACGACACCGAGCAGACGCTCAGCGAAGCCAGGCGACTCTTCCGTGTGGTCAACCGGCCCAACGTCATGATCAAGATTCCTGGCACGCCGCAGGGCCTGCCGGCCATTGAAGAAGCTATCGCCGCCGGGGTCAATGTCAACGTCACGCTGCTCTTTTCGGTGTCCAACTACATCGAGGTAGCGCAGCGTTACATGCGCGGGTTGGAGCGCCGCCTGGAAGCGGGGCAGGACATCTCCCATATGGCGTCCGTGGCCAGCTTCTTCCTCAGCCGCATTGACAGCGTGGTGGACAACATCCTGGAGAGCAATATCCGCACAGGACGGATGCGCGGC
The DNA here is from genome assembly GCA_964396775.1 of uncultured Thermoflexus sp. GTDB lineage: Bacteria > Chloroflexota > Anaerolineae > Aggregatilineales > Aggregatilineaceae > UBA2029. The sequence goes on from CAYNHD010000053.1 coordinate 11,937, forward strand.
GGCTTCGAGAGCGCCCAGCTTAACCGCCGGCTGCTAGGCAAGGCAGCCATCGCCAGCGCTAAGCTGGCTTATGCCCACTTCAAGGAGATTTTCGAGGGCGAGCGTTTCGCCCGGCTGCGCGAGCACGGCGCGCGCGTGCAGCGCCCGCTGTGGGCCAGCACGAGCACCAAGAATCCGAACTACCCGGACACCTATTATGTGGACACCCTGATCGGCCCGTACACGGTCAACACCCTACCGCCGCAAACGATTGACGCCTTCCGCGATCACGGCACAGTTGCCCTCACGCTGGAGCAGGGCGTGGACGAGGCGCGCGAGGTGATGGCCCAGCTTGCCGAAGTCGGCGTGCGTATGGACAAGGTGGTGCAGCAGCTTCAGGGCGACGGCGTTGAGGCGTTCGCCAGCGACTACCGCCGTCTTCTGGAGGCGGTTGAGGGTAAGCGACAGGTCCTGCTGACCGGCGTGATCAAGCGCCAATCCATGTGCTGCGACGCCTACGAGCTTGACCTGCACGACGTGCTCGCCCAGCTTGACAGGCAGAAGATCACGCGGCGCATCTGGGACAAAGACCCGTCGGTGTGGAAGGAGGAATCCGTCCACCAGCAGGTGATCAGCACTCGCCTCGGCTGGCTCAATATTGTCAATGCCGACGAAGCGTTCTTCGCGCCAGTCTACGCGCTGCGCGACGAGGTGCGCGCGCGCGGCTACAGCCATGCCTTGCTGCTGGGCATGGGCGGCAGCAGCCTGGCCGCCGAGGTGATGCGCCGGACGTTCGGGGTCCTGCCGGGCTTCCCGGACATGATCGTGCTGGACACGACCGATCCGCAGGCCATCACCCTGGCTGCGGAGGCCATTGACCTGGACAACACGCTGTTCATCGTCTCCACCAAGTCGGGGAGCACGGTCGAGACGATCTCGCTCTACAAGCACTTCTTCAGCCTGGTGGAAGCCCGGCGCGGTGCGAGCGCGGGCGAGCAGTTCTGCGCCATCACCGACGCCGGATCACCGCTGGAGAAGACCGCGCGCGACAAGGGGTTCAAATATCTCTTCCTGAACCCTGAGGACATCGGCGGGCGTTACAGCGTGCTGAGCTACTTCGGGCTGGTGCCCGCCGCGATCATGGGCCTCGACCTCGACCGGCTGCTGGGCAGCGCGCGCACCATGGCCTCGGCCTGCGCCAGGAATGTCCCGACGATCAGCAATCCGGGGGCGTGGCTTGGCGCGGCGATGGGCCACCTGGCCCTGCAGGGGCGCGACAAGGTCTCGCTGATCGCCTCGTCTGCAATCAGCAGCTTTGGCCTGTGGGCGGAGCAGCTCATCGCCGAGAGCACGGGCAAAGAGGGCAAGGGCATCGTGCCGGTGGCGAACGTGACGCCGGACGACCCGCGCGACTTCGATGACGACCGCTTCTTCGTCTACCTGCGCCTGGACGACGCGCGCGGCCACTCGGATCGTCTGGTGGACGACCTGCGCAGCGCCGGTCACCCGGTGATGACGCTGCACCTGGCCGATGCCTATGACCTGGGCGGGGAGTTCTTCCGCTGGGAGTTCGCCACCGCGGTGGCCGGGCACCTGCTGCAAATCAACCCGTTCGACCAGCCGAATGTCCAGGAGAGCAAGGCCAACACCAAGCGCCTGCTCGATCACATCGCCGAGCACGGCGATCTGCCCGAAGAAGCGCCGGTGTTGGAGGAAAACGGGCTGAAGCTCTACGCAGACTCCCGAACTGCCGAGACGCTGCGCCGCATTGTCCGGCAGCGCGGCTTCGACTATGGCGATCTGGTCAACATGCTGCTGGCGCACATGAGCCTGGCAGGCTCCGGCGATTACATTGCGCTGATGGCCTATCTCGCGCCGACGCAGCGCCACAACCAACTGCTGGAAGCGATTCGCCAGGAGCTACGCCATGCGACCGTGCGCGCCGTGACGCTGGGCTACGGGCCGCGCTTCCTCCATTCGACCGGCCAACTGCACAAGGGCGGCCCCAACAACGGGGTGTTCATCCAGATCACGGTGGAGAACTACGAGAAGATTCCCATCCCTGGCGAGCCGTATGACTTCATGCTGCTCAAGCGGGCGCAGGCGCAGGGTGACCTGGAGGCGCTGCAGGCCAAGCAGCGCCGGGTGGTGCGCTTCCACCTGCCCGAAGGCAGCGTCTCACAGGGGTTGGAGCGATTCCTGGGGGCGATCAAGATCGCCGCAGCCAAGAAACGCGGCTGGTAAGCTCTGCGCGGCTGGCTGGTAGCACCTCACACCGGGGACTCTCAGAGGCCGTTTGAGAGGTATCTTTACCCCCATCCCCGGCCCTTCCCCCGCAA
>CAYNHD010000054.1:0-14160 GCA_964396775.1 uncultured Thermoflexus sp.
CGCCTGACGGCGCTCTCGTCGTGCGCTGGCTGAGCGTCCAAGCTGGCCCCGGAGGCCCTGGCGCACGTGCTGCGCCCCATGCAAGACCTCTTCCGCCCGGCGGATCACCCCGACCTGCTGGTGGGCCTGGGCGCGCCGGATGATGCTGCCGTGTACCGGCTCGACGAGGCACGCGCGCTGATCGTCACGACCGACTTCTTCACGCCGATTGTGGACGATCCGTACCAGTACGGCGCGATTGCCGCCGCCAACGCCCTCAGCGATGTCTATGCGATGGGCGGGCGTCCGCTGCTAGCCCTGAACATCGCCGCGCTGCCGCCGGACCTGCCCCCGGCGATGATCACGCAGATCATGGTCGGCATGGCCGAGAAGGTGCGGGAGGCGGGGGCGGTCATCGCCGGCGGGCACACCATCCAGGACAAGGAGCCGAAAGTCGGCCTGGCCGTGATCGGGCTGGCTTCGCCCGACCGCCTGCTGACCAAAGGTGGCGCGCGCCCCGGCGACCGCCTGATCCTGACCAAGCCGCTGGGCACCGGCTGCATCACCACCGCGGCTAAGTCCGACCAGGCCAGGCCAGACGACATCGCGGAAGCGGCGGCGTGGATGGTGCGCCTCAACCGCGACGCGGCGGAGGTTGCCGTTGGCGTGGGCGTGCGCGCGGCGACCGACATCACTGGCTTTGGGTTGCTGGGCCACGCCACCGAACTGGCCGAGGCGAGCGGCGTCACCTTGCACCTGGATGCGGCGCAGATACCGCTGCTGCCCGGCGCTGAGCAGTACGCGGCGGCATGGATTTTCCCCGGCGGGTCAGCGGCCAACCGGAGGGCCTACGAGCGCGGCGTGCGCGTTGTGGGCGATCTGCCGGAACACTGGCTGATGCTGCTCTTCGACGCGCAGACCAGCGGCGGCCTGCTGATCGCCCTGCCACCCGATCAGCGCGAGGCGTTTGCTGCGCAGATGGACGCCCGTCAAGCATCCTGGTGGGAGGTGGGCCAGGCCGGGCCGCGCGAGGATGTGCCGCTTGTCGTCCATGCATGAGGCGGTCTGAGTACAGAGGTTTTTAGTGACGGGTTGCTGGTGATTGGTGAAGCGGCTGCGGCTTGGTCGCCAGAGACTGGCCGGCAGATAGGGCGATGGAGGGGGAAACTTGCGCGACTCAGCCTTGACGGCGGAAGTGGGCTATGCTATCATCTGCGCACGTTCGGCATTGGGGGCGTAGTGTAGCGGTTAACATGCCGGCCTGTCAAGCCGGAGATCGCGGGTTCGAATCCCGTCGCTCCCGTGGCGGCTACGAGGGGAAACCTCGCTCGTAGCCGCATTTTTTATGTCCAACACGCGCGCGATTTCAGCCGTCTCCTGGGCGTCTTTGCCCAGTACGACACCGAAGTCGCCGTGCACCACCACCGCCAGCACTTCACCCTCGTGAACGAAGACCCGTTCGACGATTTTTTGCAGTAACTGCTGCCGCGCATCCAGGGAATTGTCCATCTGCTCGCACTGGTCCCAATACACCTGGAAATTCTGGATCAAATCCGCCGCCTCGATCAAGTCGTCATAGTCCATCGGACGCAGGGCATCCATCTCCAATTGGAGCTGCTGGCGTTTTTCGACATACTCCTCCCGTGAGATGAACCCCTGGTCCCACCGGAAGTCAATCCGCTCAATGATCTCCCGGATTTCTGCCATACGCTGCAACGCCACGGCATTATCCACCCGGCTTTGAACCGCCGCTTCCACCCGCTCACGAAACCCGTCCGGGATGGTCAGATTGGACAGGATCGCCACGACCTGGTCGTCCAGGGCGGCCACATCAATGTACGGCTGACCACAGGGTGCATACCCGCGCTGGCGCGCCAGACACCGGTAATAGGCCTTCTCGTTGTCGGTGTGCCAGAAGGGACGCATCTTGCCGTAGTTGTCATCCACCAGGCCGTGGGGTTTATGCGCGATGCACTCGGCACAGAACACGCGGTCGTGCAGGAGGTAGGTGCGGTGCCGGCTGGGGATAGTGCTCCGGCGCGCCAATCCGGCGCGCACTTCCTGGCACCGTTCGAACAGCTCGTCCGAGATGAATCCCTGGTGCTTGCCCTCATACCACTCTTTACGCCCACGGGGGGATTGCTTGCGCTCGCCCAAGGTGCCCGCATAGATGGTTTCGGCGTGTGGTACCCGCCCCGTATACACCCGGTTCTGCAACATATCGCGTACCATCTCCTTGTTGATCGGCTGCTTGCCTGCCCGCAGCTTCTGAATGATCGGCTGGGCGTTCATCCAATCGGCGATCTGCTGGTCGCTGAAATTCCCTGTGGCATACATCCGAAAAGCACGACGCACAATCGCCGCCACGCGCATGATGATATACAGCCCTGCCGGGCGTTCCGGCGTCGCTTCTTTGGCAGTCACCAGCAGGTAGCCAAGCGGAGCCACACTGCCGTTGAATTCCCCGCGCACGGCGCGCTGCTTCTTGGCGCGCTTGGTATCCGAACTCAGATTCCTGGAGAACATCGCCGCCTGGACGGCCAACATCTGTTCAATCATGGCCCCGTAGAAGCTGTCGTCATCATCCTGGCTGACCCCCTCCACACAGTAGAGCTTGAGCTTGTACTCATGGCGCAGAAACGCCTTCACAATGACCGACTGCTCAAAGTCACGCGCCAGGCGGTCAAACTTCCAGACCATCAACGCATCAAACCTGCCCATTTCGGCGGCTTTCTGCATCTGCTTGAACCCCTCACGGTCCAGGCTCCAGCCGTGTTCGGCCCCATCCTTGTACACACCGACGACGACACCCCCGCGCTGGCCGATGGCCTCACGGCAGACGATTTCCTGGTCTTCCAGGCTGATTTCATTCTGCATATCCGAGGAATAACGGGCATAAATGGCGAAACGCATCCGTTTGTTATTGGTATTGCCTGACATGGGGATTCTCCTTCTGTGCTGTTTTCGGATGTTCATCGGACTTCAAAACATGCCTGGCAAGAATCAGCACGCCGCGAAGGGACTGCTTTTCGGTCTTTTTGAAAGGGGTATATACCCCCTCCTCAACCGTGATCTTGCCCCCGGAGAAGATGTACCGTGGCATCGTTACACCCTCCCCGTCGCCGGAACAACAAAGCGGCCCAATCCGACAGAGGAGTCAGTTGGGCCGCAGAATCCACACAGGACAGGAGTCCCATGTTTCTGTATAATGCTATGCAGCCCGGTCACTGGCTGGCACAGTGTCGGGTTAGAACCGTGTGGGGTGTTGGCGCACTCCGCACGGTTCGCCTTCTTGTTCTCGGCTGCCATCAAATACAACACGTTGCCCCGTTTGTCAAGCGCTTGCGGGCCATTCTGGAGCCTCTGAAGACCCTTTTCATCGCCTGTCTCCTCCCTTTTTTAGCGCTCCAGCGAAGTCCCAATCGCGTCCTGGCGCACCCGGCGCAGCTCGTGCGCCAGCCAGGTGAACACCTCCCCACCCTGCAGGTGGTATTCGGTGATGTCCTTACCATACGGCACACGGATGACATGCACCCGTCTGGAAAGCGCCTGCAAGCGAGCTGCGCCTTTTGCCCCGGCCTGGTCCATGTCATACGCCACCAGGGTCAGCGGCACCCTCACCAGTTCGCCGATCCACCGGTCGCTCAAACCGGCGCCGGCGCTGCCCAGCGTCACCGCCGTGACCAGCGGCTCCGCTTCCTGGTGCACCAGCAGCGCGTCAAACTCCCCTTCGCAAAACAACACGGCCTTCGCCCCCGGCAGCGCATCACCCCGGTACAACCCGTTGCTGCTGCCACCGGGGATCTGTTCGTACTTCGGCTGTCCGGCAGCGCGACGCACTTTCACCGCCCACAGCGTCTCCCCTACGAACCACGGGAGGGTAATGCCGCACGGCACGCTCAGCCCGGCGATGGTCCGCCACTGCCGATAGCCACCCGGCACCACCCCGAGGTGCGCTTCCCGGATCGTCTCGCCCGCCAGCCCACGCCCGGTCAGGTACTCCAGCGCCTGCTCCCCACGCACCGACCACAGTGTTTCTTCGGCCCGCTCCACCACCTGCCGGGCAGCGGCCTGCCACGCGCCGGGCGGCGGCTCCACCAGTGGCATCGGACGAGTGACCGGCATGGTGAGGGCTGTACGCGGCATTGCGCCCAATGCTTCGAGCGACTCCTGGAAGCTCAGGCCGCGATAGCCCGTCAGGGTGGTGATTGCCGATGACATGGACCTGGCGCTGGAAGGGATAAGAACCATCCTGCGCCAGTATGGCGCGTTTCAAGTCACCGGCACGTACCGGCTGTTAGCCGATCTGCTGGACGCCCTGGCCGCCCAGCCGCCGGAGGTGATCTTACTCGGCGACCGGCTCGAACCGGGCATGGACGTGCTGGCGCTGGTGGAGCGTGTGCAGCAGGCAGCACCGCGTGCCCGCCTGCTGGTGATGGGCACCCTGCCGGACGGTCTCATTGTCCAGGAACTGCTCGCCTGCGGCGTGGCCGGGTACCTCTACAAGCCCGACCCCCTCAGCAGCTGTCTGCCGGAAGCGCTCCGCGTGGTGCTGCGTGGCCGCCCGTATCTCTCCCCCACCGCCAATGCCGAATACCTGCTGGCCATGCAGTCCGACCGCGCGGGCTGGCGGCTGGATGCGGAAGGACGCGAGGTGCTGCGCCAGCTGGCCCAGGGGTTTCGCCCGCAGGAAATCGCCCTGCTGCGCGGAGTGTCGGTGCGACGCGTGTATTGGGTGATTGACAAGCTGCGCCGCCGCTTTGGGGCGGAGACCAACGAGCACCTGATAGCTCGCGCAGCAGAAGAAGGGTTTGTATTTTGACCTGCCTGTCCGATGCCGCTCGCCGATCCGCCGCCGATGCCCGGCCAAAACCGTTTTTTGCTGCGCTCGTCACTTTGCTCCGCAAACCCGCTCCTTTGCCCCAAAAACCGTAAACCTACCGTCTTCCTGTCCCCCGCTCCGCTACGATGGATGGTGACCGAACTCATCTCGCCGGAGCCGTGGATGTCCCGCCTGTTATGCCTTGCCTTCCTCCTGGTCGCGCTCACCGCATGTAGTGGCGGCGATGATGCGCCGCGCGTGGACAACACGCCCACCGAAACCGCGACCCTGACCGCGACCCTGCCGGTCACACTTGCGCCGACCGCCACGCCGACGCTGACGCCCACCACGACCCCCTCCCCTATAGCTTCGCCCACGCCGACCGTCACGCCGACGCTGGCCGTGCGCGTGTTGGAAGTCACCGCAGTTATGCCGGGCGTGGCAGGTTTGGCAGTAGAGCCGTTAGCTACTTCTGAGGCGTTGCCGCTTGATGAGTGGGTGCGCTTCGAGGCAGATCACCCGGCATTGGATTATCTCGGTGGCGAGTGGATCGACATGTGGTCGTGGTCCGCCGGGCAGAACGAGTACCGCTACAGTGTAGACCCGGAGGCCACTGTGCGCCTGGACTTCGAAGGCGAAGGCGTGCGCGTGTGTTACGTCGCCTTCTGGAACGGCGGCATGTGGGAAGTGGTGGTAGATGGTCAGGTCCTGGGTACGGTGGACTCCTATTCGACTGAGGCTCACTTCACCTGCACGGATACTTTTCTCGTTGCGGCAGGGGCGCATACGCTGCTGGTACGCAACACGCCGCAGCGCAACGCCGCCAGTTCGGACACCATGCTCGCCCTGGATGCGGTGCTCATCTACCGCGCGCGTCCCTCGGCAGTTGCTCAAGTAGAGGCGGTCACGCCTTCACCGGAGCCGCGGCCCGCGCGCCGGGTGGAACTCATCCAGGGGCCACCCACTATCCCGCCCACCGCCACCCCTGCGCCGCCCGCCAACCTCACGGTGGCCGTGCTCATCGCCTACGACGAGAACGCCAACCACTCGGTAGACCCGGCGGAAGGCGTGCGCGGTATTCCGGTGCGGCTGGTCGATGTCGCCACCAACCGCGCCCTGGCCCAGGCCTTCACCGATGTGTCCGGCTACGCCCGCCTCCAGGTCCAGACCAACGCCCAGGTCAGCCTGGTTGTGCCCTACTTCGGCCAGTCGTGGGATGTGTCCCGCCGGTGGGGCAGCGGCGACTCGGCCTTCACCCTGCTCCTGCCCGCAGGCAACCAGCCCGGCCTTATTCCATGAGGGAGAACATCTTGAAGTATCGCCAACGCCCCATCACCCTGGCAGCAATGCTGCTACTGGCGGCTGCCATCGCCTGCAGCGGCACCGTGCAGAACCTGCGCATCGACGGGCTGCCGCAGTACATCTGCCCATCAGCCACGCCGCGCCCGACGCATACCCAGCCGCCGACCAGCCAGCCGCTGTGGCCGCCGTACTTCGCGTCCAACCTGAGCTGGTATCAGGTCGCGCCCAACTTCAACACGGTCACCGCCCAATGGACCGGCCAGAGCGCCGGAACCGTGTATCTATCTTACTCCGGCAGCATGAGCACCTACCCCTACTACTGGCCCGGCAGCGGTGGCTACCTCGCGGTCGATACCATCCCCGGCCCGACCCGGACCGGGTTGTATCCCATCACCATCCCGACCAACGTGACCTATGCGACCGTCAGCCTCTACGCCAGCGGCGTGGCGGGGTCGAGCCGGAGTTACAGCATCACGCGGGTTTACTACGCCATTTACCCGGTGCCTTACCCGCCACCGGGCGGCGCGCCGGGCAGCATCACCCCCACCCCGCGCCCGACCTACACCCCCTGGCCGACCCCGACCCAGTACGTGCGCACCAATGACTACTTCGTCGGCGACGCCATCTACACCCCGGAGCAAGCGTCGGGACTGCGGCTGCGCTTCCGTGTGACGGACATCCAAGCCCAAAACGCAGTCGCGCTAGACCGCTACAGCCAGCCGCAGTCGGTTTACGTGTGGACCTTTGAGGTCAAGAATGTGGGCAGCGTCGAGTATGACCTGTTCCCCGCCGCGCAGATGTACGTGAGCACGGTCACGTTGGCGAGCGGCGGTGAGGTTGAAGGGGTTTGGGGAGCCAGCCTCGCAGCAGCGGAAGAAGCCGGACTCACCCCCAACTACGAGATGACCGACCTCCAGCCGGGCGAGACGAAAACCTTCACCCTGGCCGCGTATGGCCCGCGCGGCACGGTGCGCCGTATCTCGTATGCGCTGGATGTCACAGCGCGCGCCGAAGGCTTCCCGACCGTCGTGCCCGGCCAGAACGTGGTGTCGTGGATTAACGAGGTCAATACCATCTGCACCGGTGAGATCGAGGAGCCATAAATGCCCTGGGTGGATGACATTCTCAACGGCCTGCAGGTCCAGATCGACAAGCTGTGGTATGACCTGCTGCACCTGCTGGCGGTGGCGGGTTGGACCCTGCAAAAGGGCCTGTTCATGATGGGCCATGCCATCGAGCTGGCCAACCTCTGGCTGGCCGAAAATGCCTTCGCCCCGCTCATCTCGCAGACCAACAACCAGATGCGCGTCACGGCCAGCCTGGCGTTTGTCATCGCCTTGATTGTCCTGGGCATCACCTACCTGCTGGCAGCATTCGTGAAGCTCGATGTGGTCAGCCCCCGCAGCGCCATCGGCTGGTACCTGGCGGGCGTGGTGTTCTTCCAACTTGGCCCCACGCTCTACCAGGGCATGCACGACTTCCGCCGCGACCTGAGTTCCGGCTTTTACCACGTCGCGCTGGACAGCATGCAGAGCGCGGGCAGCCCCTTCGGGTCGCTGGCCGCCGTGACCAGCAGCGACCTGCCCCCGCTGCCCGCCTGTGACGCGCTGGGCCCGTACCTGCCCGGCGCAACCATGACGCCCTTCGGCTCCGGCGTGGATGGGCTGGACATCGCCCTGGCCTACCTGCGCGCCGATGGTCAAGACGTGATGGGCTACCCTGCGCCGGTGCCGACCGCCTGCTTCCAACCGCGCGCGCCGGGCCAGCCCACCAACCTGCCCACCGACTGGATTTTCCGCGAGGAAGGCTACTTCTACTCCCTGGCCAGCTCGCAGTTCTTCGGCGATCCGCTCGGTGAAGAGGAGCGCAAGGCATCCATTGACAAAGCCGGAGCCGCGCAGTTCCGCATTTTCTCCGCCTGGCCGCTGATCCTCTTCGGCGTGGTCGAGCAGCTCATCTTCCTGCTGCTGACCATCGCCCAGGGCCTGACCTTTGTGAGTTTCAGCGTCGCCATTCTGTTCGCCTTTTTCAAAAAGACCGAAGTCATCGCCCGCTCCATCCTGGACATGTGGATTGAACTCATCGTACAGACGGTGGTCATCGCCCTGCTGCAGTCGCTCATCGTCTCGTTTCTGCTCGGCGCAGCCGCAACCCAGAATGCGTTGGTGGTGCTGGGCGTGTCGCTGCTGTGCACCATCTTCATCCTGGTGCTGCTGTGGAGCGGCGTGAAAGCGGTCTGGAACAGCTTCAACCGGCTGTTCGGGTCGATAGGTCAGGTCACCGGCGGCGTCATGGTAGCGCCTGGCGCCGTGGGCCTGGGCCTGGCCGGAGCCGGAGTTGCCGCAGGGGTCGGCGCGACCGCTGCGGCGGTCAATGTCGGCAGCAGCGCGCTGGCCGGAATGTCTGCCATGCAGCAAGGCGCGACTGTTTCCCAGACTGCCGGGGTCATGCTGGGCGGATCGCGGGGCTTGCAGACCGCCGCCCGCACGCTGGCTTACCTGCCCGGCACCCGCAACACCGACATTGGCCGGATGGCCGACGAATTCACCGAAGGGTCGGTGCTGCGCCAGGTCGGGCAGAGTATCCCGCTGGTGGGTGGCATCGCCGGACCGGCGCTTGGAGCATTGATGCTCAGTGACCGCAGCGAGGCAGCCAGGGCTAAGCGCGGCATCAGCCTGCCTGCGGAGCCGGTTGAAACCGAGGAGCAGCCGCGTACCCGCCGTAACAGGCCGCCGCGTATGGGTACCTTCACGCCTGAGGAAGACGTAGCTGCTCCAGCGATTATCCAGCCGCCGGTTGCTGTTCCAACAAACATCCGGCCCCCTGCAACTGGAGACAACGTGCAGCAGCAGGTCGGCGCGGTCGGTGCGGACGTGCGCGCGCAGGCGGGCCAGGCCCAGGCCGACCGCGAGCGCAGCGACTACGCGGACGACATGCACGGCGAGGAAGTCGAAGACCGCATCACTACGCTGGGCGCAACGCTGCAAGCCGAGCAGACGCAGCAGGTCATGGGCCTGCTGCGCATTGAAGGTGCGGATAATGTCGCCGGGGTGATGGGCGACTTCATCTCCCAGATGCGCGTGCAGCGCACCCTGGACGGTCAGCCGCTGGCCGGGGGAGCCGACACCTTCACCATTGCGCAAGGCGTGGCGCGCGCGATGGGCGTCACCCCGCAAGCCGACGACCGCGCCCCCCTCCAGGGCGACGTGTCGCGGGTGGGACTGTTCGCTGACCGGGCGCTGCGACTGGGGCTGACCGGACAGCAGGCGGTCCAGGTAATCTCCGAAGTCAAGAACTCACCGACCGGCCAGCTCACCCCGCAAACGCAGGCGGCGCTGGTCGAGCAGGCGCGCAGCACGCTCAACACCGGCTGGGAAGGCGCACAGCAAGCCGTGAGCGCCTTGCAGCGAGCGGCGGTCATGCTGCCCAACGCTCTCACGGCGCGCGGGACGGTCGCTGTACCAAATGTGAATGTCACGCCTCAGATACAGGTCAACGTGAGTGCTCCTGAGCACAACAGCCTGGATACGGCTATGCAATCTCAAGCGGCGCTGGCGGGAAGCCAGGTCGGAATACGGCGAGGCGAAGCATGAGCGAACATCTGACATACCACACTGTTGAAGAACTGCGTGCGCTCAGCCTGGACGAACTGCGTGCCTTGTGGGAGCTGGTCCCTACCGACCGGCAGCACCACTACCAGACCGTCTACCAGCGCGAAGTGCGCACCAACGGGGCCGCCGGGTCGGATGCGCTCGAACAGCAGGTCGTGACCGCCCTCATCCGGCGTTATCAGGATGGCGCATTGGTGCCGATTGGCGCGCGCTGGGCCAAGACCCCCGTCCGTATCCAGGCAGCAGTCCAGGCGGGCGAATCGCCCGTCTCGCCCGAAGCCGAATTCACGTCACCCGCCCCCAAGAAGACCCAGGCGCTGCTGATTTTCGGCGGCGCGGGGGCGTTCCTGGTCTTCTTCCTCTTCATGCTGCTGTCGCGCAGCGGCGATGAGCCAACGCTTACCGAGGCGGTCAGTCTCTCCGGCTACGCCACGCCGACGCTACGCTACACCCCGTCCCCCACCCCCATTGCCCTGGAAGAGCAGGACGTCATCATCCGCGATGGCGTGCGTGACCGCGCCCCGGCCTACCCGGTCAATCTGCAGGTCCTGCCCGCCGGGCACACCCAGCCGCGCATCTTCGTCGTGCAGCGGCGCAAGGTCGAACTCTCCGAGTGGCAGTACGACCCCAACCCGGACACCGCGTCCTTCCTGCATGGCCTGAGCGTGCGCCCGGTCATCGGCGTGCCCTGGTCGCCGCAGAATGAAGCGCTGTTCGAATCGCTGGGGCCGGGCAGCGCCTTCAGCCTGCGCCTGAACACCGGCGCGGTGCAGCAGTTTGAGTTCGCCAGCCGCACCGAAGTCAGCCGCAGCGATACCACTGCTTTCAGGCAAGTCGAGCCGGGCCTGGTGCTGGTGCTGATTGGGCAGCGGGACGCGCGCGGTGCGCCGACCGCCACGCGCCCCCTGGTGCTGGCCACCTACCCCCCGGAGCAGGAACTCGCGCGGGGCGACGTGCTTGTTGCCGATCTGGTCGATTTGCCGGTCATGGACGTGACGTCCACGCCGGACGCGCCGACAGCTACCCCCATCCCGGCCCGCGACCTGCTGCATGTGGACCTAATCTCGGTCTTTACGGTCGAGGACAGGATTACCGTGCAGTTGCGTGCCTACAACGGCCAGCCGGAGCCGGTGGACATCCGCCCGGAAGACATTGCCATCGCGTTTGGCTACGCGCCGCAGCCGCCCGGCCCCTGGATGACCGCCGATGGGCTGGAGCCGTTCACGCTGCTACCTGGTCAGGCGGTGGATTTAACGCTGCACTGGGCGTGGGCGGGCGAGCCGCATGCAGTGGTGCGGGTGGGCGTGTACCGGTACGCCGTTCAGCCAGGGTAGAAACATTCCCCGCTTCCTCTCAAAGCGGCTTGGTTGCAGCAAGCCGTTTTTTTGCAGGGCGTGATCCGGAATTTTCCATGCCTGCGATGGCAATCCTCCGCATGTTCGCCCCCCTCACTTTGATATCCTGAGCGTGTCAGGTGTGCGGGGTGGCGTCGCACCGGAACCTCACCACTCAGAAGGAGGAGCGCGTTGCAGAGCGCGACTCCCACCCCGCCCCGACCCATCGTCAATCCCATATGTGGAGGGCTTTTTCCGTGTCTCTGTCTCAGACGATTCAACAGTGGTTTGCCGAAGCGCAGTCCGTCGCCCAACTGGTCGCCCCGATGGCCGCCTTCCTGGGGATGATCGGCCTCGGCGTGATGTATATGGGCTCGTCCTGGCCCATCATTTCCCAGTGGAAACAGGACAACCCGCGCGCCGCCAACCAGGTCGTGGTGGGTCTCCTGTTCGTCATCGCCGCGTCCACCGTCGCCAGCCTCATCTCGTTCTCGTAGAAGCGGTTAGCCTTCAGCCCTCAGCAGTCAGCCTTACACATCGGGTTGGCTGCTGTTGGCTCCAGGGCGGGAAGAACGATGGCGGCAGATTTGAAATCGCACGTGCTGCGCCGCGACGAGAAGGGCTTCGCCGGCATTCCGTTCAAGCGCCTGCTGCTGGGTGGAGTCAGCGGCGGCATGACGCTCATCCTCGCGCGCTTCGCGGTGGGCAATCTGGCGTTCCTGCTGGCCGCGCTCACCTGCATCCTGGCCCTGGTCCTGACCGGCTCACGCGGCGGATTGCCGCTCTGGCAGCGCCTGCTGTACCGCCTGCGGGGCAGCCTGATGCTCGCCGCCGAACGCAAACCCAACAGTCTCAGCGGTCGCCTGGGGGCCGCGCTTGACATGCCCACCGGACTGGTCACGCTGGATGCAGCAATGGTCTTCGCGCCGCCGGAAGGCGAAGTCGAAGCCGATATGACCGAGTGGATCACCTTCGCCCGCGCCGAGGAAGCCGACCATGACAGCGGGCTGGTCTTCGTCGAAAAGGCGCTGGAGGATGGCTGATAAATCCGTGCCCGCCCGCACATTCCTCATCGAACCCTTCGACATCATGCTGCACGCGACCGAAGAGGGCGTGCAGTCACTTCAGGCACGTTTCGCTACCTGGCTGCGCACGCTGCCCGGCCCGGCGCGCTTCTTCTGCTGGCAGACGCCCGCCAGCCTGGACGAGAAGATCGCCCAGGTCAGTCGTGCGGCGCGTGAGACGGATGATGAGCGTCGGGCTGGTCTGCTGATGGAATACCGCCGCCACTACGAACTGCTGCAAGCCGAAGCCGACTACCAGCGCACGTTGTGCGGCATGGCCCTGTGGTCGGATGAGACGCCGCGCGCGCTGGCGGGTGGTATGCTCTCCGCCTTCGACACCCCTGTTGTCGAAGCGCCGCTGCCGCCGCTGTTTGAGGGGCGTTACGAACTGCGCGAGTCGCCGGGCTGGCACCTGGCCCCGGTCGGGCGACCGGGCGGGCGTCCGTTGCTGGCGGTGTTGACCAGCTACGAATTCCTGCCCGCCTCGTGGAACTTCTTCCGCCCGCTGGCCTCCGTGCTGCGGCTCAATTTCCCCCTGGCCTTGGCCGTGGACATCCCCAAGACCTTTGAGCGCAACGCGGCGGTGGATGCGGTGGAGAACATCATCGCCGCCTACCAGGTGCATCTATCCGGCGTGCGGGGTGAGGACAGCCGCTCGGTCACCCGCATCACCGACTGCCGCCGGACTTTGCAGGAAATCAACGCCGGGGATGCGCTGCACCAGGTGCAGATCTCCATCGCCGTGTTCGCGCCGGACCCCAAGACCCTCAAGCGCCGGGTGCATGAGGTCATCAACGAGACGCGCCCCTGGTTTCTGCTGCGGCAAGAAGTGGGCGAGCTGCTCTCGCGCTCAGTGCAGTTCTTCTCGCACACGCCCACCCGGCACATCAATGTCCCGGCGACTACCTGGCCGGTCACCTCGCGCGAACTGGCGCTTATGCTCGCGCCGGTCGGCTACCGCAAGCTGTCCACCACGGACGGGGTCTTACGGGGGGAAGCGGTCGGCGCGGCATACCCGGTCTTCCACAACTCCTGGCGCGACAAGCGCGCCACTCATGAGGTCTGGGTGGGCACAACCGGCTTCGGCAAAACGTTCCTGCTCAACGGCTACCTCTCGCGTGAATACGCGGAAGCCGGTATCCCGTTTGACCTGCTGGAGCCGATGGGCCATGGCCGCCACATCGTGCAGGCGTTTGACCTGCCCTGGTATGTGCTCAGCGCGCAGCACACCTGCCTGAATCCGCAGGACGTCATGTTCCCGACCCTGATTGAGCAGAAATCGCACACCATCCGCATCTATGAAACCGTGCTCGGTCGGCAGTTGTCGAGCGGTCAGCGCGAAAACCTGGAGCGCGGGCTGTTGGGAGAGGCGCTGGAGATTCTCTACAACGGTTTTCCCGACCTGGAGTCGGTCACGCCGGACATCGTGCCGCTGTGCGAGACGGTGTGTGACGTGCTGGCAGGCTTGGGCGACAAGCCGCACATCCAGCAGGTAGCGCGTGACCTCGCCGATGAGATCGCTGGGCTGTGCACCGGTTCCGGTCCCTGGGCCAGGTTCCTCAACGGGCATACCACGGTGGACTTCGGGCGCAGTGGTCGCCAGCAGATTGGCCCGCGTGTGTTTTCGTTCCATGAACTGGAAGGCGACCCGGTCATGACCGCGCTCGCCTACGCCCAGGTGCTCTCGGCCATCCGTCGCGACAGCCTGCACGACGAACAGCCGCGCATCATCGCCGTGGATGAGGTCTACCGCCTGATGCGCCACCCGTCGCTGCTCGACTTCCTCATCGAAGCCGCCAAGACCTTTCGCACACGCCGCAAGAAGCTGGTGGTCATCGACCAGCAGATGAGCATTTTTCTGGATGGAAAGGCGCGGCTGGTCTTCGAGAACTGCCCGATCCGCGTCATTTTCTCGCAGCGGCAGGGCATGAATGTCTTTCGTGAGGATGCCGCTTTCCAGCACCTCAACCGGCACCACCTGGACATCATCGCCGGCCTTGCCTTCGGAGCAGGCAGTGACCATCGCCCTGCGCACGCAGCAGATCATC
>CAYNHD010000055.1:0-14093 GCA_964396775.1 uncultured Thermoflexus sp.
CGTCCCCCCTCTAGCTCGGCTGGAGGGGGGATTGAGGGGGGAGGCGTTCACCGAGTGGTCATGGCCCCCCCTGGCAACAGGTTGTTCGTGGACCCGCGCGACAGGCCACCATTGCCGCTCTGGTGAGGGCGCTGATATAATCAGTTCAGAAAGTTATGAAAGACACAAATCGAACGTGGGCTGGGCAGCCGCCGTCCCGCTGCCCGCAAGATGATGCTGCTGGCGAGATGCTTGCGTAGGGGCGTATTGCGATACGCCCCTACGGGACACAGGGCCGCCAAACCCGGCGATTGCGGAATTCGCCAGCAGCGTCAGAAACGATACAAGACCAGCGCACGACTGCTTCGGTTGTGAGTCCTGAGCCGGGAGTCGTGAGCCTGCAGCAGGCATACTCTCACGACTCATCGCGCCGGACTCACAACCTGTTGAACGAGGTTTGAACCGTCGCCGCCATCACCGCCAGCAGACTCAGAGCGCGAGGCAGCATGAGCATTGATACGTCCCTCCAGGCTGTAGAAGAACTCCTGCTCTCCGTCGCGCGCAGTTCAGTGCCGCTGCTCAGCGAGATGAGCGAGCATATTCTGTCAGCCGGAGGCAAGCGGTTGCGCCCGCGCCTGGTGCTGCTCGCTCACGCGGCGGCGGGCGGCCAGAACATCGCCGAGGTCGTCCCGTTGGCTGCCGCCGTTGAGATCATCCACACGGCCACCCTCGTCCACGACGACATCAACGATCACGGCACGCTGCGGCGGGGCCGCGAGACGGTCAACTCGCGCTGGGGCAGCACCTTCGCCCTGCTCACCGGGGACTACATGTTCACCCGCACGTATGAACTCATGGCCCCCTACTCCGCCGAGCTAAACCTGATCCTGGTGCGCGCGGCCATCGAGCTGGTTGAGGGCGAGACGCTCCAGATTCAGGCCTCCCGTCAGGGCGTGCTCGACCGCGACACGTATTATCAGATTATCTCCAAGAAGACCGCCGCTCTCTTCGTGGCCTGCACCGAACTGGGCGCAACTGTCGCCGGCGCGCCACGTGAATGGATCGCCGCACTGCGCGATTACGCCTTCAACCTGGGCCTGGCTTTCCAGATCATTGACGATGTGCTCGACCTGTCCAGCGATGCTCAAACCCTGGGCAAGAACGCCGGGATAGACCTCGCGCAGGGGCGCGGCATTGCCGCCGTGCGCGACGACGGCGCGGACGTCCGCTCTGTGGCGGCGGTGCACGTCTCGCCGGATACGGTCCCCGGCCCGCTCAAGGAATCCCTGCTCTCTGAGCAAGCGCCGCAAGTCGCCATCGAGATAGGTCGCGCCAAAGCCCACGAACTGGCGGAGCGCGCCCTGACCAGCCTGGAGACCCTGCCGCCCTCCCTGGCCCGCGACGAGTTACGGGCGCTCGCCCGGCAAGTCGTCACCCGTGACCATTAGCGCCGTCCATCCCCTGCAAGCGTCACCAGGTCGGACCGCGCCTAGAGCGTGTTATACATTTTCAACCCCTATCCCCCGACCCCTTTCCCCGCAAGCAGGGAAAGGGGAGCAGCCCGTCCCTCCCCGCTGGCGGGGAGGGACCACAGGGTGGGGTTCAGGTGATCACAGGGCATCGCGAGTTGCCCGCCGCGTCGAGCGCACAGAGTTCATAACACGCTCTAGTCGAGCGGCGCGTCCGGGCTGGTTGGCCCATAGATAATGATGGGCAACGGCTTGCCCTCCCCGAAGTGCGTGGCCCACAGAGCCTCGAACGTGCCGTCGAGGGCCATGTCTTGCAGCGTGGCGTCCACCAGGGCGCGAAAATCGGCGTCGGCGTGTGGCACGGCGAACGTGATCGGTCGGTCGTCGCCATACCTGGTGGGCAGAATCTTGACGCCTGTCTCACCAGACTCCCGCAGCAACCCCAGCAGGCGCAGGCTGTCGCCGAAGATGGCGTTCACGTTGCGCCCGACGGTCAGCGTGTAGATGGCGTCCTCCTCGCGCCGGATGGCGAACGGCTCGTTGATGTTGGCACTGACGCCAGACATCTCAGCGTATTTGCGGATCAGGTCGGCGTCTGCCGGGTCATCGGCGAAGTAGCCGATCCACCAACCCGTGCCGAGCATATCGGCGAACCCGCTGGCAATCTGCGACGGCTGAGCGACCATCAGCCGGTCGCCGTGCGTCAGGTAGGGCAGCGAGTACTCGACGCGCAGCGTGGCATCCCAGACCGGGCTGACGCCCACCGCCAGGTCGGCCTGCCCGCCGGCGACGAGGGCCGCCGCGTTCTGCGCGGAGTCGAGCAGATACTCTACCTGCACCCCCCAGCGCCGGGCCATCTCCTCCACCAGGGCACGGTTGAGCGCGTTCATGGTGGCGATCAGGGCGGGCGCATCCTGCCCGCTGGGGACCACGCCCGCCACGCGCAGCGGCTGCCCACTGCTGAGGCGCTCGGCCACCGAACGGTCGGGAACCGGCGCGTCGGTCGGGAAATCGGCGAGCGTTCGCTCGTCCTCGTACAGCCGTTCGTAGACGGGCACGAGCAGGTCGAAGTTCGTGGCATCGCCGGCGAACCACGCGCTGTAGATTTCTTCCAGCCGCCCACTGGCTTTCAGCCGCTGCAACGAGCGGTTGAGCACATCGCGCAGGTTCACGTCCCAGCGGCGAACGGCCATCGCGTAATACTCGTCCAGTACCGGCTCGTCAATCAGGCGCATCCCCTGCCGGCCTGCGCGGCGCAGGCTGTCCAGCACGCCCACCATACCCTGCACCTCGCCACTGGCCAGCGCGTCGAGCGCCGCGCTCTCGGTGAAGAACGGGCGCACGTCGAAGCTCACGCCGCTGCGCTCGCTCCAGGCGCGCAGAGCGCGCTCGCTGCGGCTGCCGATCTCGACAGCGACAGGCTGCCCGGCCAGGTCGCGCAGCGTGACATAGGGCGCGCCGGTCAGTACGACCATGCGCTCGGCGTTGGCGTAGTACGGGTGGGTGAAGTCCACCAGGCTCTCGCGGTCGCGGGTGTGAATCTGCTGGCCGACGAGCACATCCACCTGGCCGCTGAGCAGCGTATCGAGCGCGTTGTGGCGCGTCACCTGGACGAACTCAAGCTCGATCCCCAGCTCGATGGCAACCGCCTCCAGAATCTCCACCTCATAGCCAGTGACCGCACCCTGCTCGTTGAGCCAGGCGAAGGGGTAGGCGTTGAAGTAGGTGCCCACGCGCAGCACGCGGTCGCGCTGGATGGCCGTCAGCCCGGACTCTGACGGCGGGGTGAACGGCGTGGCCGTCAGCGTGGGCAGTGGCGTCGGCGGGACGAGCGTCGGCGCGGCCAGGGTCGGTGTCGCCGATGGGATCGCGGTGGGCGTGGGCGTCTGCGTCGCAGTGGGGGCAGGAGTCTCGGTGGCCGTGGTGACGGGCGTCGCGTCCTGGGCCGCTGCCGCATTCACAGGCAGCGCAGCATAAGCAGCCAGCAGCGCGATCAGCCCTACCGCCGCGCCTCCGGCCAGCAGGGACAGGCGTCGTGTGTGCGGGTGAGCGGTGAGAAACATACGCTATTCCTTGTATAGGCCATGCGCTTCGATATAGGCGAGGACGGTATCTGGCACCAGGTAGCGGACGCTGCGCCCGGCGGCAATCGCCGCGACGATGGTTGAAGAGGCAATGTCCAGGTGCGGCGCAGGAATCCATGTCACGCGCGCCGCCAGGCCAGGGATGGCGCGCTCCAGCGCATCCAAATCCACGTCATCGGCGCGGCGACGCAGCACGCCCAGCCGGGCCAGCGCGATCAACTCCTGCGGGCGCGACCAAGTGGGCAGATCGCGCAGCGAGTCCCCGCCGACGAGCAGCACAAGATCGCTGTTGGGGTATTCGTCGCGCAGCAGGCGCAGCATGTCCACCGTGTAATGCGGGCCGGGCCGGTCCAGGTCGGCGCGGGCCAGGGCAAAGCGCGGGTTGCCGGCGATGGCCAGCCGGGTCATCTCCGCGCGATGTTCTGCCCCCGCGCGCACGGCGGACGCTTCCTTGTGCGGCGGAGCGCCAGCGGGCACGAACAGCACGCGGGCCAGCCCCAGATGGTCTGCGGCGGCCTCGGCCAGAACCAGATGGCCCAGATGCGGCGGGTCGAACGTCCCGCCGAAGACTCCCAGGCGATCAGGGGATGCAGTCATGGGCATCGGGCCACGCGGCGGGCGCTAACTGATCTTGAACGGCAGTTCGAACGCATAGCTATCCACGCACGCATAGCGGAACTCGTAATCGTAGTCCGGGCGCAGCAGGTGGCGCGGGTATTCGGCGAAGCCGCGCACGTGCTCGCCCGGCTCGTCGGTCGTCAGCACCACCTGCGCCGGCAGGTACTCGAAACGCTCCCCCTCGGCGATGCCGAGAAAGCCGCTGTCCACTTCGTGCAGGCAGCTTGCACGCGGTTCCAGGAGGCCGGGGTCGGCCTCGGTCAGGCTGGCATCTGGGTCGCGCTGCGCCTCGAAGAAAACGCGGACGGTAGCGCTGTCCAGTTCAACGTATTCGAGGGTGATGCGCGTGCTCTCCGTCTTGATACGCTCGTTCATGGCGACGAGCGTCACCGTCTCGGCGCTGCGCTGCCCTGGCTCGACGACCAGAATGAGGTCTTTGCCGTATTGGGTCAGATCGCTGGTCACGTAGGCCGTCGAGCGATATTCGAGCCGGAAGACGGTGTTGTGCAGGTCGAAGTACAGGTCTTGCCCATTGATGCGAATGGTCAACGTGTTGGGCACCCCGTAGTAGGACGTAGGGTTGAACGCATCGTCCGGCTCGCCCGCCCCCAGCAGCGCGGGTAGCTCCACCTCGTCCGGCGTGCGGAAGATGATCCTCCCGTTGGCATAGATGCGCACGGTCAGCGTCTGGACTTCTTCTTCCTGCTCCAGCACCAGTTCACCGCTGGCCGAGCCTTTGCACGCGGCCAGGATCAAGACAAGCGCAAGCAGGACGCCAACCACGGCCAGGGCACGCATGGGCTAGGTATCCTCCACAAGGGTGTGCAGTGCCAATCCCGAGAGGCCGGGCGAACTGACTCAGTCGCTCCACTCAAGCTCCATGTCGCCGATGAAGACGGTATCGCCGGGCCTGACCCCAGCTTCGCGCAGCGCGGCAGTGACGCCCATTGTCTCAAGAATGCGCTGGAAGCGCGTGACGGCCTGATCGTAGTCCCAGTAGGTCATGGCGACGGCGCGCTCGATGCGCTTGCCCGCGACGCGGAACTCGCCCTGGCGCAGGCGTGTGACGGTGAAGGCGAGCGGATCTTCGTCAAGCTGGTAGACGGGACGCTCGGCGGGTTCGGGCGGGGCGGCGGGCAGGCTGTCCAGCACCTGCACGGCGCGGTTGAGCACGGCGCGGACGTTCTGCCCGGTCGCCGCAGAGATGGCCATCACTTCGTAGCCGAGACGAGTCATCTCCGCGCTGATCTGCGGCCAACGCGCCTGCACGTCCGGCAGGTCGAGCTTGTTAAGCGCGACGATCTGCGGCTTGCTGCCCAGCGCGTCGTCGAAAAGGGCCAGCTCGCTGTTGATCTGGTGGAAGTCGGCGATGGGGTCGGCGGCGGTGCCGTCCAGCAGGTGCACCAGCACGCGCGTGCGCTGGATGTGGCGCAAGAAATCGTGGCCCAGCCCGGCCCCGGCGTGCGCCCCTTCGATCAGGCCAGGGATGTCAGCGAAAACCAGGTCGCGGTCGTCCAGCACGACCACACCCAGGTTCGGCTGGAGCGTGGTGAAGGGATAGTCGGCGATCTTGGGCCTGGCGTTGCTGATCACCGAGAGCAGCGTGGACTTGCCGGCGTTCGGCACGCCGACGATGCCCACATCGGCCAGCAGTCTGAGTTCCAGGTGAAGCGTGCGTTCCTCGCCTGGCTCGCCCTTTTCGGCGATGCGCGGAGCCTGGTTGGTGCTCGTAGCGAAGCGGGCGTTGCCGCGCCCGCCGCGCCCGCCGCGTGCTACCAGCACACGCTGGCCGGGCTGCGTCAGGTCGGCGAGCAGGTCACCGGTCGCTGCATCGCGCACAATCGTGCCAGGGGGCACCTCGATGAGCAGGTCGTCGGCGCTACGCCCGGTCTTGTTGCTTGGGCCGCCGGGCGCGCCGTTCTCGGCCTGGAAATGCGACTGTCGGGAGAAGGCGATCAGGGTGTTGAGCGTGGGTTTGACCACCAGATACACGTCGCCACCGCGACCCCCGTCCCCACCGCTGGGGCCGCCGCGTGGGACGAACTTCTCGCGCCGGAAATGGACAAGGCCCGCGCCGCCATCTCCGCTGCGCACGTGAATAGTTGCTTCGTCAAAGCTCATAGCAGGGGAGTCTAGCGCGGGGAGTCTGGGGCGTCAAACTCGGTCTGGCAGCAGGGGGAGGCGTGCAAAGCCCTTCAGTAGGGGCGCTCTGCTGTACCCGTTATAGGGGAGGGTTTGCAAACCCTCCCCTACAACCTCACCCCCGTTCTCACGCCCCCGGCGCGTCTTCGACCAGCCAATCCTCGGTGAAGCTGAGCATCCACTCCAGGTGCAGGAAGCGCGGGAACAGCCGGGCGCGCCACGTATAGCGTAGCGCCAGCAGCCAGGTGACCAGCGCCGCGCCGACCACGCCGTAGTCGCGCGCTTCCAGCGGCAGCAGCTCGAATACCCGGCGCAGCGACGCCATCGCCATGATCACGGCAAAGATAACACCGAGCGCCAGCGCCAGCAGCGTGGGCCGCACGTCGCCGCTGTAGCGGTCGCCGCCGGCGAACCAGCGCAGCGGCGGCTCGACGAACAGGACCAGCAGCAGCCCGGCCAGCACCGAAAAGACCGTCAACACGGACTGCGAGAACAGCACCGCCACCTCATAGCGAAACTGATCCGGCGTATAGATTTCGTAGTCAATGCCCGCGTAGACCTGGAACTCGGCGATGTCTTCGCGCAGCACGCCAATGGTGCGCCCCTCGTTGACAATGCTGTTGAAGGCGTACACGTACAGCGCGAACGCGAACAGGAAGGTGACAATCCCCGCAGGAAACGCGAAATGCAGTACGGAGGCCAGCAGCCGCTTCTGTGACTGGTCGGGGCGTGCCCACACCGCAATGGCGAAGGTGGGAATGCCAATCGTCAGCAGTGCCACCAGGGTGATGTGCTTGGGGATGTACGGGAAGCCCACGCCCACCACCGACGCCGACAGGATCATCAGCACCAGCGTGATCGCCCGCGCCACGTACAGGCGCAGGATGTCGCGCATCCCGCTGACGATGCGCTGCCCTTCGAGGAAAGCGGGCGGCAAGGCGGCGAACGAATCGCCCAGCAGAACCATGTCGGCCACGCTGCGCGTCGCGGCGCTGCCGCTCTCCATGGCGATGCCCAGGTCAGCCTTCTTCAGCGACAGCACGTCGTTGACGCCATCGCCGATCATCGCCACGTAGTGCCCCTCCTCGCGCAGTACACTGACCAGGCGCTCCTTCTGCTGCGGCGCAATACGCCCGAAGACACTTGTCTCCTCGGCCACCCGCCCCCATGCCGCGCTGTCCAGCGCGGCCAGTTCCTGCCCGGCAACCGTCGCCAGGTCGCCGTTCAAGCCGGCCTGGCGGGCCAGCGCGGCGACGGTCTGCGGGTTGTCGCCGGAGATGATCTTGAGGTCTATGCCTGCGCTGGCAAACTGGGCTAGCGTCTCGTGAGCGTCCGGGCGTAGCTCGTCCTGAAAGGCGACCAGTCCTAGCACGTGGAGCGACGGCAAAGCGGGCTGCTGCCCGTCGTCGTGCAGAGCGCGCACCGCCGGATTGTGCGCGAACAAGACCACGCGCAGCCCCGCTGCCACCCACTCGTCAGTCTCCGGCAGCACGTCCAGTGGCACGTCCAGGTACGGGGCCAGCATCTCCGGCGCGCCAAGCACGTAAGTGCCCCTGCGCCGCGCATCGTCAAAGGCGATGGCGCTCCACTTGCGTTCCGAGGAGAACGTCACCTCGTCTGCGGCGTGCAACCTGTCCCCGCCCAGGGCGGCGATCAGCGCCTCGGTCGTCTTGTTGGTCGCGCTCGCGCTGCTGGCGAAGTCGGCCAACGCCCGCTCCAGCTCCTCCCTGGTCAGGCCCAGCGGGATTGCGTCATGGTAGACGATCTTGTTGGCTGTCAGTGTGCCGGTCTTGTCCATGCACAGCACATCCACGTTGCTCAGCGACTCGACCGAGTTCGCCTGCTGGACGAGCGCCCCGCGCGAGGCGATGCGCACCGCGCCCATCGCGTAGGCGACGATGACCATGAAGAACAGGCCGTTGGGCACCAGCCCGGCGATCACTGCCGCGGCCTGTACCCGCCGCATCAAGGGGATGTCGGACAGCAGCGATGAGACGATCAGCAGCAGGCCGAAGAACATGGCTACCATCATCAGCAGCCGGATGACGAAATCCACGTCGCGCTGCAACGGCGTCTTGACCACACGAAAAGTGCGCGCCTCGGCAGCGACCGTGTTGGCGAAGCTCCTGGCTCCCACCCGCCGCACAACGAACAGCGCGCTGCCCGACACGACGAAGCTGCCAGACAGCAGGTGATCGCCCGCGCGCTTGGGGACGTGATCCGACTCGCCGGTGAGCAGCGACTCGTCCACCTCAATGTGCCCATCACCGACGAGAATCCCGTCCACCACAATCTGATCCCCGGCGCGCACGACGACGATATCGCCGCGCACCAGTTCCTCCGGGCCTATGGCGCGCTCTTCGCCTTCGCGGATCACAGAGACTGTGGGCCGCGTCAGCAGGGCGATGCGATCCAGCTTGCGCTTGGCACGCATCTCCTGGATCACGCCGACGATGATGTTCATCAAAATCAGGCTGACGCTGGCCAGGGCCTCGTCAGGCCGCCCGATGGCGACCATCACCGCCCCGATGCTGAACAGCACCAGGTTGATCAGCGTGAAGACGTTCTGGCGGAGAATGCTGGCCAGCGAGCGGCTGGTGGGAAGCTGGAAGTCGTTGCCCTCGCCGCGCTCGCGCCGGGTACGCACTTCCATCTCGTCGAGGCCGGTGATCCGCTCCGCCGCGTTCAATTGCTGAACCGTCGTGATCATCGAGCCGTGCGATGTGGTCAGCATAGTCACCTCATCAGCGCGATTGCCCGCGCCCATAGCCGTCAGTTGTCAGTCATCGGTTATCGGTTATCAGCGATCAGTCGTCAGTTGTCAGCCATCAGCGATCAGGTAGTGGCCGGCGGCTAGAGGTCATCGGTCCTCAGCTATCCGTCACCTTGCTATTCACATCTCCAGACTCAAATCTCCGAACCGACCACTGATCACTGACAACCGATCACTGACCACTGACCACCCCTCAATGCTGACGCCGCCACATGAAGCGCAGCAGTTCGCGGCGGTAGCGACGGCCCGGCATGTACGTCAGCAGCGTATCCTCAAAGCGCACCGGGCGCACCCCGCAATAATCGTACAGGTTGCCGAGCTTGGCCGTGCGGTTGCTGGCCAGCAAGTCCAACCATTGCGGCGTCATCGGCCAGCGGCGCACGACCTGCGTCACCATGCGGTTGAGCGTGCGCAGCAGGTACGGCGGCACGGGCACGATGACGCGCTGCGTGCCGGAGACGCGCATCACCGTGCGGATCATCTCGTTGTAGCTCACATACTCCGCCCCGCCGATCTCGATGGTGGCGTCCACCAGGTCAATGCGCTCCAGGGAATTGACCAGCGCCGACACCAGGTCGCCCACGTAGAGCGGATGCAGCAGGCTCTCCCCCTTGCCGGGCTGGAAGAAGAACAGCGGGTTGGAGCGCAGCAGCATGGCAATGCCATTGACGAAGCGATCTTCCGGGCCGAAGAGGACCCCGCAGCGCATGATCGTGTAGGCGATGCCGCTGTTGCGCACCAGGGTCTCCACCTGCCCCTTGACGCGCAGTAGCTCATAGGCCGAGGACGGCTCCGCACCAAGCTGGCTGAGGGTGATCAAGCGCCCGATGCGCGCCGAGCGAGCGGCGACGATCAGGTGTTGCGTGCCCTCGATGTCCACCCGTTGCAGGTCGCGGCGGGTGCCCCACCACTGGGCGCTGGCCAGGTGAATGACCGTGTGCACGCCCTGCATGGCGCGGTATAGGGTCTGGGCATCGTCCAATCGCCCAGCCACGACCTCCACTTCGAGCGGCCAGTCGAGGCGAGGCGGTCGCGCGCCGCGCGCTGGCAGCACGTAAGCGCGCACAGGCAGCCCCTCCGCGTGCAAACGCGGCACAAGCTGCCGGCCCACCAGCCCAGATGCCCCAGTCACCAGGATCACACTCGCCCATGCCTCCGTCGCGCGATTATATATCACGCCGCTGGCGTGCCAAGCCCTGCCTGTCACCGATTTCGCCGCCGCAGAGCAACCCCGGCCCTCGCGCAGGGTTATAGTTCATGCCTGTGCCCCCTCCCCGCCAGAACATGCGGTATAATGGGCGGCCTGGGCGGTGAACCCGCCCGCATTGCGAGCACCCTCACCGCCCTGCACGCGCTGGCAGCGCGGTACCAGCGAATCGGAGGAAAGACCTGTGGACTTCAAACGTGTCGTCGTCACCGGCCTGGGTATCATCTGCCCCGTCGGGAACTCACCGGACGAAGCCTGGCGCAACGCCGCCAATGGCGTCTCCGGCGCGCAGCATATCCCGCAGTTCGAGGAACTGGGTCTCAAGGTCACCTTCGGCGCGCCCGTGAAGAACTACGACCCTGCCGAGCACCTGAACCGCCGCGACCTGCGCCGCACCGATCCGCTGACGCAGGTGGCCCACTACGCCAGCAAGCAGGCCCTCGAAGACTCCGGCCTGGCCGTGAATGAGCACAATGCCTGGGACGTGGGCGTGATCGTTGGCACGGGCATTGGCGGCTTTGAGACCCTGTTCAACGGCATCGAGAAATTCATGCAAGAAGGGCACAGCACGGTCAGCCCGCTGCTGCTGCCGATGATGCTCCCCGACAGCCCCGCCGGGAAGATCGCCATTGATTTCGGGCTGCGCGGGCCGAACATGGCCATCAGCACGGCCTGCGCCACCGGCAACAACAGCATCGGCGAAGCCTACGAGATCATCCGGCGCGGCGCGGCGGTGGCCATGCTCGCTGGTAGCTCGGAGGCGGCGCTGCTCAGCCTGACCATCGCCAGCCTGTCTAACATGGGCGCCATCTCGCGCCGCAACGACGACCCGCAGGGCGCGTCTCGCCCGTTCGCCGCCGACCGCGACGGTTTTGTGGTCGGCGAAGGCGCGGCCATGCTCGTGCTCGAAGAACTGGAGCACGCCAAAGCGCGCGGCGCGCGCATCTACTGCGAGCTGACCGGCTACGGCAGCACCTGCGACGCCTTTCACATCACCGCGCCGATGGAGCACGGCGAAGGCGCGCAGGAAGCCATGCGCCGCGCCCTGCGCAACGCCGGTCTGGCCCCGCAAGACATCAGCTACATCAACGCGCACGGCACCAGCACGCCGCTCAACGATGTCAGCGAGACGCGGGCCATCAAAGCCGTCTTCGGCGACTACGCCTACCAGGTTCCGATCAGTTCCACCAAGTCGGTCACCGGCCACCTGATGGGCGCGGCGGGCAGCGTCGAGGCGGTGTTCAGCATCATGGCCCTCACCGAGCAGTTCATCCCGCCGACGATCAACCTGCACGTCCCCGACCCGGAATGCGACCTGGACTACACGCCCAATGTGGGCCGCGCCGCGCCCATCCAGCATGTGATGAGCAACTCGTTCGGGTTCGGCGGGCACAACGCCGTGCTGATCTTTAGCCAATACGAGGAGTGAGCGGACGCCGCCGGGCCTCGTCCCGCGCGCGCTCTGCCAGCAAGGTCAGCGCATGATTGACACGATTCCGCGCTCGCGCCGGCTGTTCCGGGGCCGGGCCGCGCCCGCCAGACGACTGCGCGCGCTGCGCTACGCGCACGTGATCGGCTGGGGCATGGAAGTGCCTTCGCAGGTGCTCTCCAACAGCGACCTGGAAGCCATCGTCGAGACCAACGACGAATGGATCACCACACGCACCGGCATCAAAGAGCGCCGCATTGCCGCCCAGCGCGAAACAACCACCAGCCTGGCGACTCGTGCCGCACAGAAGGCGCTCGACGTGGCCGACGTGCTGCCCGGCGCCATTGACCTGATCATCGTGGCTACGGCCACGCCGGAGCACATCTTCCCCAGCACAGCCAGCCTGGTGCAGGACTACCTGGGCGCGACCAACGCTGGCGCGTTTGACCTCAGCGCCGCCTGCTCCGGCTTCGTCTACGGCCTGGATATGGCCGTGAACAAGATACAGACCGGCGCTATCAACACCGCGCTGGTCATCGGCGCGGAGACGCTCAGCCGCGTGGTGGACTGGACGGATCGGGGCACGTGCATCCTCTTCGGCGACGGGGCGGGCGCGGTTGTGCTCGAAGGCAGCGACACGCCCGGCGGCGTGATCGGCTCCGTGCTGCGCTCCGACGGCTCCGGCTGGGATATGCTCACCCTGCCCACCGCCAACAGCCGCGACACCTACCTGCAAGACGGGATACACCAACAGGGGCGCATCTACATGGATGGGCGCGGCGTCTTTCGCTTTGCCACGCGCGTCATTGGCGACAGCATCCGCGACGCGCTGGCCCAGGCCGGCCTCACCCCAGACGACCTAGCCCTGGTCATCCCTCACCAGGCCAATCAGCGCATCATTGACCACGCGGCGAAGGCGCTCAAAATCCCCGAAGACCGCGTGTATAGCAACGTCGCCCGCTACGGCAATACTTCCGCCGCCTCGATCCCGATTGCCCTGGCCGAGGCCGTCGAAGAGGAGCGCATCAAGCCGGGCGATGTCATCGCCCTGGTTGGCTTCGGCGGGGGATTGTCGTGGGCGGCGATGGTCATCGAGTGGACTGCCGTGCCCTCGCGCCCGTCGTACTCGCTCACCTGGGGCCGTCGCCAGGGGGCCTACGCCTACGCCGGAGTGCGCCGTCCCGTAGTTCGCTGGTGGCGGCGGTTGATGCTGCTCTCGCCGACGACGTGGATTCTCATGGCGCGTGCCTACCTGCGCCGCCGTCGCGAGCAGATCAATCGTCTGCGCGGCGGGAAAGAAGAGCAATGACTGGCGAGGAGCCGGTTCGTCGGGAGTCTGGAGTTCTGAGTGAGGAGTCTCCTCCGCGTTCCAGACTCCCGACTCAAGAGACCGTTTGAGAGGTATCTTTACCCCCTCCCCGGCCCTTCCCCCGCAGGCGAGGGAAGGGGGAAAGGACTGCTCTTGAAGTCCCCCGCCTGGGGGGAGGGATTTAGGGTGGGGTTGCAGGCCTTTTCAAACGGCCTCTCAAGACTCCAGACTCACGCACTACCCATCTCTCACGCGATCACCGGGAACTCGACCAGGCACCAGTCCGCGAAGTCGCTCAGCGGGCGGGTGCGGCAGGCGTACTCCGTGTAGACGGCGCGCCCGTCGCGGCGCGTGAAGCCGTCGCCGGCGAAGAGCGGGCTGACGTGCAGCGCCCGTTCCAGAAATCCGCGCACCTCGGCGGCCAGGCCGCCGCCCGCCATGACCTGCGCGTAGGGCAGCGCCTTCAGCGTCTCCCGCGCTGCGCGGATGCGATCTGCCCATTCCGGGTACGCAGCCGCGACCAGATCGAGCAGGGCGTCCCACGTCGCGCGAGCCATCGCAACCTGCGGCACCATCACCAGCTTGAAGCGCACGCCCCGCGCCGTCAGCGCGCGCACTTCCTGCGGCGCATAGCCGATCTGGGCCAGCACCTCCGCCCCAGTCCGCCCCAGCAGGTCGCCGAGCGCCTGCACATCGAGCATGAACACCACCCTGCGCGCCGGGTCGTCGCTCAGCGTGTGGAAATCTTCGTCGCGGAGTCCGCGCAGCACGCGCCCGCAGACGCCCGCCAACGGCGGCGGCGCGCACCGTTCGCCGTGCCCGAAGCAGCGCGTGAACACCTCGGCATACGCGCCGAACAGATCGGCGGCGCGCGGCCCGTGCAGCGTCACCTGTACCGTCATGCGCCCTCCGTCCGCGCCGCGACGGTCTGGCAGCGTAGCACCTGCGTCGCGTAGATCAGGCATGAGCATCTTCCCCTAGAGGTCACGAGTGGGGCGTATGATACCACACATCGTCCGGCAGCGACCCTCAGAGGCCGTTTGAAAAGGCCTGCAACCCCACCCTAAATCCCTCCCCGCAGGC
>CAYNHD010000056.1:0-14093 GCA_964396775.1 uncultured Thermoflexus sp.
CGCTTGGTCGAGCGGCGCTCGCCCTTGATCGCGCCCGCGCGCACCTGGTTGGCGATGATCGTCAACCGTTCCAGCTTGCGCAGCGTTTTCTCGTCAAAGATGCGTTCGGCCATCAGCTGCTCGCTCCGCGCGTCCCAGTCCACGAACGATCTGGTGCCAGAGGAAGGTCGAAAACCCCCATTGAACGCCTCCCCCCTTGATGCCCCCTTCCAGCCGAGCTAGAGGGGGGACTCCGGCAGGCCACTCTCCCCTTCCCCTAGCTTGGCTGGGGGAAGGGGCCGGGGAATAGGGGCCTGCCGATGACTACCTGACAACCTGCTCGTGGACTCCGCGCGTCCTACCTCCTCACCAGGTTCTACGACGTGATGTCCTGCCGCCGGAAGAGCAGCCCGGTCAGCAGGATCAGGCCGACTACCCAGGCCGCCAGCACCAGCACCGAGAACTCCAGGCTGTCGGATAGCACGATCTCCGCGTGCGTCCCGCTTTCGTAGGGGCGCACGACGCTGGGAGCTTTCTCGCTGATCCAGCTTGCCACGTTGAGCAGGTTGTAGCCCGGCGTGAAGCGGTAGGCGAGCACCGCTTTGGGGATGTCCAGCAGCCAACCGATCAGCAGCAGCACAACAATGGACAGGTTCTCGGCAAACGTCACGGCGAAGCCGACGATCACGCCGCCCAGGATGGAGCGGGTCAGCATCCCCGCCAGCGCCGCGTAACCCGCCGCGATGATCGTTGAGGTGAAGGCCAGCGACGCAGCCAGCGCGTAGTCGCCGGCGAAGTCGCGGATTACCTCTGCCGTGACGCGCGGCCCGTAGGAGGCGCCAGCAATGCGCGTCAGCACGCCCCACCCCGCCG
The DNA here is from genome assembly GCA_964396775.1 of uncultured Thermoflexus sp. Classification (GTDB taxonomy): domain Bacteria; phylum Chloroflexota; class Anaerolineae; order Aggregatilineales; family Aggregatilineaceae; genus UBA2029. The sequence continues at coordinate 853 of CAYNHD010000056.1, forward strand.
CCCACAACACCGACATCAGCGCGAAGGCCAGCACGACAAACACGCCCAGCGCGACGAACTTGACCAGAACCAGCGAGAAGCGCCGGTTGCGCGGCACAATGTTCTTCCAGGTGCCCCACTGGTACTCACCGGCGAACACGACCGCCGTGAAGCCGAGCAGGATCAGACGGCCAACCGGGTTGTTGGGGAAGCTCCACACGCCAATGGCCTGCTCCGTCCACAGCGCCGCCTCGTCCTGGCGAAAGCCCTGGCGCGCCGGCGACGACAGCAGCAGGATGACCCCGGCGATCAACAGGAAGGCCAGCGCGCCAAGCGGGAAAATCCACACCATGCACCCGGCCACCCAACGGTTGCCCGCGATCTTGAGCCATTCGGCGCGGAACAGGTCACGCATGGGCGAGACTCTCCTGCACCACCGCGAGAAAGTACTCTTCGAGCGTCTGGCGCTGGCCGGTCACCTGGTACACGTCCACACCCGCCGCCACAAGCTGGCGGACGACCTGCGGCGACTCGTCGCGACGCGCGCTGACGGTCAGCCAGGTCTCGTTCACGGTCACCCGCCAGTGGGCGCGCAGCACCTCCGCCGCGCGCTGCAAGGGCTGGGCCTCCACGCGCAGGGTGCTCTTGCCGGCCAGCAACTCCTCGACCGCGCCCTCGCGCACGATCTCGCCCAGGTTGATGATCGCCACCCGGTCGCAGACCTGCTCGACCTCGCCCAGCAGGTGGCTGGACAGGAAGACCGTCTTGCCGTGCCTGTCGGCAAGCTCGCGGATGAAGGTGCGTATCTCGTGCATCCCGCTGGGGTCCAGGCCGTTGGTCGGCTCGTCGAGAATCAACAGATCGGGGTCGCCGAGCAGCGCCGCCGCCAACCCCAGCCGCTGCTTCATGCCGGTTGAGTAGCCCTTGACGCGCTGCGTAGCCCGCTCCGCCAGCCCCACCTGGGCCAGCAGCATCTCAATGCGCGCCGGATCGTAGCAGTTGGCCGTGCGCGCCAGCACTTCGAGGTTCCTGCGCCCGCTCAGGAAGGGGTAGAAGGCAGCCCCCTCGACCAGCGCGCCGACGCGCCGCAGCACGCCGTGCTGCCGCCGGACGTGCTGTCCGTAGAGGTAGGCGTCGCCGGAAGTCGGGTGAATCAGGCCCAGCAGCATCCTGATGGTGGTGGACTTGCCCGCCCCGTTCGGCCCCAGAAAGCCGTAGACCTGGCCCGCCTGCACTTCCAGGTTCAGGCCTTTGACGGCCTGAATGCGCTTCCTGGCGCGGCGTCCGAACGTCTTGCTCAGGCCGCGCGTCTGGATGGCGACCGTCTGGCTCATGCGGAAAGCGCCTCTCGCTCGCGCAGCGTTTCCAGCAAGGGTATCACGCGAATCGCCAGCAACACCTGGAAGAGGCGGATGACGACCGCCACGCGCGCGCCCGCCTCAAGCTGTTCGCCGCGTATCACCGCCAGCAGGCCGTCAATCAGGGCGCGCCGCCGGGCGAAGGGCAATTCAGGCTGCGCTTCGCACGAAAGCTCCCACAGCAGGCGGTAGAGGTGCCAGACAGCCTCCTCGTGCACCGAGGCGAATTCGCGCTCCCACGCCTTGACGTGCTGGAAGGTGGAGAGCGTCTCCAGCGTCGCCGCCAGCCCGCCAGAGAGCAGGTTGCTGATCGCGCGCACGCGGTCGGCAGCCAGCGACTCCAGCACTTCGTGCAAGGCGATGACGCCCACCGACCCGGCGGCCAGGTGCGCCGCCGAGGAGCTGTGCTCCTTCGAGGTCAGCTTGCCGGTCACACAGCTCAGGTAGCAGTAGAACAGGCGCGCCACGTCGCGGGCGGCCTCGGCCTCCCGCCCTTCCAGCGCGAGCAGGTGCGGGTGCAGCGCCCACAGGTCGTCCGCCGTCGGCGCGGCGAGGATGCGCTCCACAAGCTGCTCTATACTCATCGGGTCACGCTCCCGCCGGCACGGGCACGCGCGCCAACAAATCGTCAATCACATCGTCGGTGCGAAGCCCTTCGGCCAGCCCCTCGAAGTTGAGCAGCAACCGGTGGCGCAGCGCGGCGTGAGCCACCGCCTGCACGTCCTCGAAGGCCACGTTGTAGCGCCCGGCCAGCAGCGCGTTAACCTTCGCGCCGAGCACCAGCGCCTGCGCGCCGCGCGGGCTGGCCCCATAGCGCACGTACTGCCGCACCAGGCTGTCGGGCGGCCCCTCTTCCTCCGGGTGCGTGGCGACGACAAGCTGCGCGATGTACTGGCTGACGTGCGAGGCGACCGGCACCTGCCGCGCCAGATCGCCCATCGCCAGGATGCGCGCGCCATCGGCCACCTTCTCCGGGTGCGGCGCGAACGCCCCCGTCGTCCGCCCCATGATCTCAACCAGATCGCCAGCGGACGGGAAGAGCACATCCACCTTAAACAGGAAGCGGTCAAGCTGCGCTTCGGGCAGCGGATAGGTGCCTTCCATCTCGATCGGGTTCTGCGTGGCCAGCACGAAGAAGGGAGGAGCCAGCGGGTAGCGGGCGTTGGCGACCGTGACCGTCTTCTCCTGCATTGCTTCGAGCAGCGCCGATTGCGTCTTGGGCGTGGCCCGGTTGATCTCGTCGGCGAGCACCAGGTTGGCGAAGACCGGCCCGGCCTCGAAACGGAAGGTGCGCCGCCCGTCCTCGCCTTCTTCCATGATGTTCGTGCCGATGATGTCGGCGGGCATCAGATCGGGCGTGAACTGGATGCGCGAGAACTTCAGGTCCAGCACGTCGGCCAGCGTGCGGATGAGCATCGTCTTGCCCAGGCCGGGCACGCCCTCCAGCAAGGCGTGGCCGCCGCTGATGATGCACATCAGCACCTGCTGCACCACTGTCTGCTGGCCGACGATCACCTTGCCCACTTCGCGCAAGATCGCCTGAGCAGTCTGCTGGAACTCGTCCACGCTAACCGGTTCGGGAATGTTGGCATCGGTCATGTGTTGTTGGCCCTTCGGTGCGGATGTGGTCATTGGTTGTTGGTTATTGGTTATTGGTTATTGGTTGTTGGTAAGAACAGTTGTTTGAGCGCGTCTTGCAGCAGGCAGCTATTGACTCATCAGAACCGCCCGTCAGAACCACTCGCCACCCATACCAATAACCAACCACCAATCACCAATAACCCACATCAAACGGGAGACTGCGGGATATTGGGGAACACCGTATTCCCTTCGGCGTTGATGGCGGTGATCACGTTGGCACCGGCCACGCCGGGCCGCACCAGCAGGAAGCCACCCGCCTGGGGCGTCACCTGTTGGCTGCTGCCGTCGCTGAACTGGACAGCGATAGCCGTCACCGTCGGATCGAGCACGCGCCCGAAGACGATGGTATAGGGCTGCTGATCCGAAGTCAGGAAGAACGTGACGGCGGACAGCGCCCCGGCAGCGGGCGAGTCAGCGCAGACCAGCGCACCGTTGTTCGGCTGCCATACCCCAGTGGCCTGAGCGAGCAGCAGGTACCCGGCACAGGGCACGCCGCCCGCGCCCGTGTACGAGAAACCCTGCAATCGGTCTGGTTGGTGTGGCTGGTCATACCACACCTGCAAGCTGGCGGGCGTCTGGCCCCGGCTGGCGATGAACTGCCCCACCAGCGCATCCGGCGCGGGCGTCCCCTCGGTTCTGCTCCCGTCGGGCAGCGCGCTAGTGGACGTTGGGAACGCTGCGTAGGGAGCCAGCGCCGTCTGAGTCAGGTCGGCGTTGCTCACCGGTTGGATACAGCCCGCCAGCAGGCCAACGCCCAGCAGCGCGACAGCCAGCCCTCCCCACAGCACTCGAAGCCTCTTCACCGCGACTTTTCCCTTTGTTGTGGCCCAGGCTCTCATCGCTGCAACGACGAGAAGTAATCGTGGATCACGTCGCGCTGGTCGAGCGGGATGCGCCCGCTCTCCAGCGCGTTGCTCACCACGTTGCGAAACGCGCCCAGCACGCCCGTATAGGTGAGCGCGGACTCCCCGGCGGGGTTCGGTCCGAACTCCCCGCCCTGGGCAGGCGGACTCGCCGCGCCCTCCGCCTGGCCGCCCACGTCGAGCATGTCGCCCAGCGGCCCGCCAATCGTGGACGGGGCGTTCTCAGGAGTATACTCCTGAAGACCGCCCCCTGGCACCTGGCCCGGTGTCTGCGCGCCAGGGCCTTCACCGGGGATACCCTCGGTCTCTTGTGAGCCTGCCCCGCCCTGGCCAGCGCCCGCGCCCAGCGCGCTCTCCCCTGCGGACTCGGCGCTGCCTGTCGCCTGGCTCTGCCCCTCCAACTGCTGCCCGCTGCTCGCCTCTGGCTCCCCGCCCTGGTTGGAAGGCGCGGCCATCTCCTGGCCCTCCCCCTCCGCATCGCCGGCCCCCGCGCCTACCTGCTCACCGGAGGGCATCTCCCCGCTGGCTGCTGGTTGCGCCGCTTCAGCGCCGGGCGGCGGCGGCGCCGCATCGCTGAGCGCGCCGGCCCCCTGCCCGGACTCGATCTCGGCGGAGATGGTGGCGTCCTGCCCAGGTGCAGGCTGATCGTGCCCGGCCTGGGCCACCTCGCGCTGGCTGGCCGCCGCCTGCTGTTGGGCGATGCGCGCCGCCTCCGCCAGCGGCGACTGTTCAGCCTGCGCCTGCTGGTCGCGCAGCAGGTCGCCCGCCTCGCGCAGTGACTCCTGCGCCCCTTCCAGGTCACCCTCGCGCAGCGCCTCCGCCGCCTCGCGCAGGTCGCCCGCCAGGGCAGGATTCTGTTCTTCCAGGGCGTCGGCGGCCTCATCCAGCCGCCCGGCCAGATCTTGCTGCGCCTGCTCGTCGAGGTTCTCTGCGGCCAGGTCATCCGCCAGATCGTCGAGCGCCTCGGCGGTCTCGCCCAGGTCTGGCCGGGCCATCGCCTCGGCCAGGTCCGCTGTCTGCTCAGAGCCACCTAGCTGGCGCGCAGCCTGCTGGTAGGCGGTCGCTTCCTGGGGCGGCACGCCGTCGGCCATCTCGCCCAGCGACTGAGACGCTTCGGCCAGCGCCGCCACTGCCTCTTCCTGCGAGACATCAGGCTCCCGGAGAATCTCACGCGCTTCCTCCAGCGGGCGTGTCAGCGTCTCTCGTTCCGCCGGGGTGAGGGCGGGATCGCGCTCGATGGTCTGAATGGCGTCCTCCAGCGCGGCAACCTGCGTGGCGATGGCGCTCTCCAGCTCGCGTTCAGCGCGCAGCCTGCCGGCCTGGGGGTTATCGCGCAGCAGCAACGCCAGCAGCACCGCCAGCACCACCAGCGTCACGATCTCGCGCCAGTTGATGCGCAACGGCAGCCGCGTCCTGGCCCGCACGCGCCCGGCGGTCGCCGCAGCGTCGGCCAGTTGAAGCTCCGCCAGCGGCCCCCCAGCCGCGATGCGACCTTCCGCCAGTTCCAACGCGGTGCTGACGCGCTCCTTCAGGTCGAAGCGGCGGTCGAAGTAGCGCGCGCTGTGGGCGACCGAGCGCGGCCAAGCCCACACAACAGCCAGCACCGCCAGCGCCAGCACCGCCGAGACCGCCGCCGTGACGGTCAGCACCTCTTCGGGCAGCAGCCACGGCCTCTGACGGGACACCAGGGCCAGGATCACGCCAATGCCCAGGCCGAGCATCACCCCACGCGGCAGCCACACGACCAGCAGCGCCAGACGACGCCGGCGATCCCAGCGCCGGACGCTGTGCGTTAGCGTCGTTGCCGTCTGTTGAGCAAGCGCGCGGTTCATGGTCACGAACCCTCTCCGGCTGTCCGCAGGCTGCGGGCAGCCGATCTACTCAATATGCTGGCGCACGCGGCGAACGGCCAGGATGAAGAACACCAGCGTCAGCAGCGCGTACATCGCGGTGAACGGTATCCAGGGCGAGATCAGCGTCACGTCGTCGCCATTTACCAGTGTATACGAAAATAACCCGGTCGCCCGTTGGTTGACGAGCAAATACTGGGTGAGCACCGCCGTCGCCGCCGGGTTGAGGCTCAGTGCCGCTCCCGTCCCATAGAGCAGCCCGATCTCGGTAGATGTGTTCCCGGCATCATCCAGCGAGAAATCGGCCAGCAGCATAACCACGCCCACCAGGATCGGGATGCCGAACATGAAGAACATGGCCGTCGCATAGGTCAGCAGGCTGGCCGACAGGGTGCGCCGGGCGCGCGCCGAGAAATACACGCCGATGGCACTGAACAGCAGCGCCGTCGCCGCCAGCACCACAAAGGCCAGGATCAGTTCCGTCTCCGTGACTCCGCCGAAGAAGAAGGCGATGCTTTGCAGCGGAATCGCCGCCAGCAGGAGGAGCACCACGTACAGCATGGATGACAGCAGCTTGCCCAGGACGAGCGAATGCGCGGGCAGCAGCGTCGTGCGCAGCAGCTCGAAGGTCTGGTGCTCGCGCTCACCGCTGATCGCGCCCGCCGTGAACGCCGGGGCGATAAAGGCCACCAGCAGCATTTCGATGGCGACCACCCCGCCGAACAGGGTGCGGCCAATCTCGCCCACCGCCGCCTGCCCGCTGACGCTCGTCGAAGACTCGGTGACCGTGACGTAGATCAGCACGGCGAACACGCCCAACAGCGTCAGGTAGACGGTGAGCACGGTGAACGCGCGCGCGCCGCGCATCCGCCCGCGCAGTTCCTTGAAGACTACCGGGTTGCGGATAAGCAGGCGCACGAAGCCGCGCCACAGCCGGGAGATGCCCTGCATCACGCTCGTTCCGTCCCTTTCACCTGACCCAATCTTGCTGCCGGAGGGGTGACTGCCATGCCCCAGACGCACCAAGCGATCTGGGCGCAACGCCCCTCCCCTGGCCCTTCCCCGGCACAGCCAGGGAGGGGGAATGCCACGCCCGGCGGTCAAGCCCCCTCTCCAGCCCGGCTGGAGAGGAGGATTTAGGGGGAGAGGCACACGCAGACCAGCCAAACTTCCTGCGTATGGACGTAAGCATTACGCCCCGCCCCCTACGACACGATGCCTTTGGTGGCGCGCATGAAGACCGACTCCAGGTCGCGCGTCTCCTCAGAGAAGCCCACTACCGGCACGCCGCGCCCGGACAGCGCCGCCAGTAGCGCGCTGATCGCCGCGTCGTCGCCGCCGAACTCAATGCGCAGCCGCTTGCGCCCATGCTCGTCGGGCAGGTCGCGCAGGTTGCTCACGTCGGCGAACTGGGCAAGCACTTCCTTCGCCTCGTCCACGCGGTCGAGTAGCGTGATCGTGATCTCGCGGGTGGGCAGCAGCCGCCGCCGGATTTCGCCGACGGTGCCCTGCGCGACCATCGCCCCGCTCTCGATGATGCCCAGGTGCGTGCAAATCTCGGCCACGTCCGCCAGGATGTGCGACGAGAAGAAGATCGTCTTGCCCATGTGTGCCATCTCAACGAGCAACTCGCGCACTTCAATGCGCGCGCGCGGGTCGAGGCCCGACGCCGGTTCGTCGAGAATGAGCACCTCCGGGTCATGGGCCAGCGTGCGGGCCAGGCTCAGCCGCTGCTTCATGCCGCGACTCAGCTTCTCCACCATGTCGTCGCGGCGGTGAGTCAGGTCTACCAGCGCCAGCAGGTCGTTGATCAGGGCGGGCCGGTCGCGCTCCGGGATTTCGTAGCAGGCGGCGAAGAAATCCAGGTACTCCCACACCTTCATGTCGTCGTAGACGCCGAAGAAATCGGGCATATAGCCAATGGCGCGGCGGACTTCGCGCGCGTGCTCTGTGACCGAATAGCCGGCGACATACGCATCGCCCGCCGTCGGCGTGATCAGCGTGGTCAGGATGCGCATCGTCGTCGTCTTGCCCGCGCCGTTCGGCCCCACAAAGCCGTAGATGGCCCCGCGCGGCACTTGCAGCCACAGGTCATCCACAGCGGTGAGCTTGCCGTAGCGTTTGACCAGGCCGTGCGTCTCGATGATATTCTCGTCCGCTGCCATACCCTGCACCTCAGTTGCCGCGCCCGGCTACCGGGCCAACTGCCCGCGATAGGCGACGCGCACGTACTCGACGTTATTGTATGCCAAACCCTCTGCCGGCGAGATGCGCACCTTGACCGCGTTCTCCGGCCCGGCGAAACGCGCCGCCGGAGCAATGGTCGTCGTCGTGGATTGCTCGTCCAGCGTCACCTCGACCCAGTTCTGCGCGGCCCAGTCCCACAATTCGACGCGCAGCGCACCCCGCCCCTCGAACAGGATGTCCAGCACGTCTACGCGACTCAGCCGCGCCCCCGGCATGGGCATGAACTGGAAGACGGCGAACATCTCCGGGTACACCTCGAAGGAGTCTGGCGTGATGTCAATCTGCGTTCGGGGATCATCTGTGTCCGCCACTGCCCACGTCGTCAGGCCGGGCGGCACTTCGATGGCATCACTCGTCGCTTCGACGGTGACGGGCAACTCGACGATCACCAGCGTGGTATCCTCGAACTTCGCCGACACGCCCGGCATCTCCACGCCCACCAGCGGCATGTCCGTCCAGGCGAAGAGATAGGCACCCATGTCGCGCCCGCCGCTCAGATCGTAGTCCACCGCCAGCGACGCCAGCAGCCGGTAGCGCCGTCGGATCTCCTGCTGGTGCTCCGAGACGCCGGTCGAAGCGCAGGCGAACGGCTCGCCGCGCATGACATCGGCCATCGTCAGCGGAATGCCGCGATAGTCAAAGCACCAGCCGGGCACGCTGCGCGCGAACTGCCAGGGAGGCATCATGAACAGGGCCTGCTGCGGCAGCGGGCTGCCCAAGACCAGCGGGCCGGGGTCTTGCGGGCCGATGGCGATGTCGAAGGGTGTGGTGCTGCCGGGAGCCAGATCACCCAGGAAGCGCGACTCGCCCTTGATCAGCAGCACGGCGTCGCGCAACGTTTCCCCGCTCTGGTTGGTCACGGTGCCGGCGATACGCGGTGCCAGCCCGCTGGCCAGCGTCCAGGTGGCCGCCCCGCTCACCTGGGGCGCGGTTGTGAAACCATCCACAGCGAAGCTGGCAATCGTCCCGGCGTCAATGAGCACGGAACTGGCGCTGTAGCGCGTCTCCTGGCTGAGTGCAGCGGCGACATCCAGCCCCAGGCCCACTTCCGGCAGCGTGCGCAGCGCGTAACCGCGCTCAACCGCCAGATCGTAGGTGTCGCGCCGCGACGACTGCACACCGATCAGCCCCCTCACCTGCGCCTGTTCCTCACCCGGCCAGATGCGCACCACAGCCAGCCGATTGACGGTCGGCTCGCTGCCACGCAGGTTAAAGCCCAGGTTGTAGGCCAGGGCGCTGAACAGCAGCACCAGCCCCGGAATCGTCACCCAGGCCCATTCGCGCCTGTTCAGCCGCCGCAGCACCAGGTAGTTGACCGGGCCGATCAGCACAATATAGGCCAGCAAGAACAGGCTCATCTGCCCGAAGCCTGGCAGCACGGTGCGGAAAAGGGTTAGCGTGGCCTCGCGGGCCGTTGTCCAGTTGCGAAAGCCGGACGACCAGCTTGGCTGCTGCCCGACAGACGCGACCAGCGCATACCATAGCTCGCCTTTGCCAACCCACGAGCGCAGCGGCTCGGCGTTCGGGTCAACAGCCAGGAAGTCCACCACGCCCGCCCCGATTTCTCGGCGGGCCAGCAGCGGCACGTCCCCTTGTACGACCAGCGCCCGCGCGCCCGGCTTGAGCGCGCCGGTGACGGCAGTGGCGCGCGCGGTCAATGAGTCGCCGGGCAGCCGCAGATACGCAGCCAGCGGAGCGAGGGACTCCAGCACGACGGTGCCACGTGGCTCGACCGGCAGCAGCGCGCCCAGCCCTGCTGTAGTGCGCTGCCAGGCGTCGCCCCCGGCCACGATCAGGTGCCCGCCCGCCAACACCCACCGCTCGAGGGCCGCCGTCTGCTCGGCGCTCAACGCCCCGGTGTCAGCGTCATGCACCAGCAGCACATCCACGCCCAGCAGGGCCTCGGCCATCGCCGGGACGTGCTCCACACGCCAGCTTGCCTGGTAGACCGCGCCGGTGCCGGGAGTCCGCGCGGTCATGTCTACCGCGCCCAGCGCCGACTCGGTCACGACGACGTAGACCAAATCCTCGCGCCCGGCCATGCGCAAAGAGGCGCTGCGGCGGGCGACAACCTGCCCGGCGCGATCCACCAATTCCACGTAGAGCGCCCGCGAATACGTCTCCAGGGAGATGTAGACGAAGACCTGCTTGCGCGAGCCGCGCGGCAATTCCAGCGGCGTGCGATACTCTGTCTCGGCGACCCCGCTGGCGCTGTCCGCCCGCACGCGGATCACGCCGGAGAAATCGCCACCGGAGTTCGCCACGCTCACCCGCAGGGGCGTCCACTGCTCGCGCCGGTAGTACCCGCCATAACCGGCGCTGACTGCCAGATCGATCTCAGACGCAGCCTGGCGCTCCGGGGAGAAAGCGGTCAGCAGCGGCGCGAGCAGCACCAACAGCAGTGTCAGGAGAGTCAGACGGCGGCTCACGGCATTCCTCATGCGGCTCCCGGATCATCACCAGGCCGCTCAATCAAGACGTTGGATCGGGCTGGGGAGTTCCCTCCCCGCCCGGAGGCATCAGCGCACCGGTGATGGTTGCCTACTCCTATTGTACGCGATCAGGGGCCTGTTTTCGCAACGCGCGCACGCACGGGGCATCTCACAGTGGGGACGAGACGGCCTGCACCGCAGAGACGCAGAGGACGCCGAGAAGAACTTAAGGGCAATCTTCCATTATTCCTTCTTAATCTTTTCTCTGCGCTCTCTGCGCCTCGGCGGTGATCCTTTGCCCCAAACCATGCGGCTGTCTCCCGGCCCGTGCCAGGCGCAGCCGCCGCGCTCACTCGCCGGGCACAGGACTCGCCGTCGCCCTGGTGGGCACGGTCGGCAGAATCACCCTGGTTGGCGTGGCGGTCGGGGGCCGGGCGGTCGGCGATGGTGTGGGCGTAGGCAGCAGGGGGTAGTCGGTCGTCGTCACCAGGTGCTGCGGGTCGAAATTCGTGCAGGCGAAGTCGGCCAGCGGCACCCATCCCAGCCGCCCCTCCACATCTGCCTCCACCTGCAGCCAGGCCCCCGAAGGGTCGCGCGCCACCGGTGAGTACGACAGCGTGCCCTGGGGCGAGCCTGCTAACGGTTGGGGCGGCAGGATCGCCGGGTAGTGCTGGCCGGGGCCGCTGCGCACGATGGTCTTCTCGACGCGCAATTCGCACACCGGGTAGCCGATGGGCACCTTCTGGGTCACGCTGGTGCTGACCCCATCGTAGCCCTGCGCGTGCAGCGTCACCAGCCATTCCGCCTGGTTGCCGTCGGGCGTCACGGGAATACGCTGCTGCCCGTTGAGGGGCATGGGGGCCACCAGCAGGCTGCCCGCCACATCCGGGCTGGTCGCCCAGATCAGATAGCCGCCCTCGTAGGGCTGCGCGCCGCTGACCGTCCAGGTAAGCTGCACCTCCTGGGCGACATGGCGCACCAACTCCCCGCCGCCTACCACTTCGACGGCGAGTGTCACTGCCGGGCGCACGCTGACCTCGGCGGCGGCACTGGCGACGTTCTCCTCATCCTGGCGGGCTTCCAACGTGAGGGTATAGCGCCCGCTTGACTCCGGGGCCAGGGTAAAGGCAAAAACGTCAGTGGGCAGCGCGATCCGCTGCTCCTCACCAGCGCCTGTCACGCGCAACAGCAGCGACCTGGCGTCACTTACCGCCCAGGTCACCGTGACCGTCTCGCCTAGCACGATCTCGTTCGCAGAGACCGTGTAGGCGCTGATCACCGGCTGGGCGGGCGCGGGTGTCTCTTCGCCGGCGCGATCCAGCACAAACAGCGCCACCATCACCGCCGCCAGCGCGCCAATCACCACCAGCGGCAGCAACAGCACAGGTAACCAGCCCGGCAGCGCCCCATGCTCAACGTAGGTGCCCGGCACCGACGCTGTGAAGCCCGATGGGTCACGCGAGCGCGCGATCACGGCGAACTCGCGAACCGACGACGCCCCGAGCAATTGCCGCCGCCGGCTATAGACAGAGCCGGTGATCGTTTGCCGCTCGCCGGGCATGAGCGCCACGTGCGCCGCCGACAACTCGACAACGAGCGCGTTGCTCCGGTCTGCCCCGCTGAGATCAAGGGGCAGCGGGGCGTTGCCCTGGTTGTGCAAGAAGACTTTGAGCCGCTCCCCGTTAACCAGATGCTCGCTGCCCAACGCCATGCCGAACCCGCTGAAAGGCAGCACGGCCAGCACCGCCGGCGCGTCCACCGTCTCGGCGGGGGTGGACTTGGCCCGCACGCGCACGACGAAGGGATAGTCTCCGGGCCGTGTCTCGCTGCGCCGTAGCGGTTTGAAACTGACCACCGCCTGGCCCATCTCGCCCGCCGATAGCTCCATCTCGGCCCGATCCACGCGCACCCAGCCTTTGGGCAGGCCGTCTATCTCGATGAAATAGCGATCGGTCTCCTCGCCTGTGTTCTCGACCTTGAGCACCGCCTGGACGTGCGCCCCCGGCGCAACGGCCATGTCCGGGCCTTCCAGGGCCACGCGATAGGTCGTGCGCGCCAGCACCACGCGCTGCGTGATCTCTTCGGCCCCACTGCTGTCCAGCGCGGCAGGGGGATGGTAAATCAACCGGATGTCGCCAATCTGAATCTCCTCACCGCCGCGCAACACGTATGGTTCGTGCGGGGACAGCCGCACGCCGTCCACATAGGTACCGTTCGCCGAGTCCAGGTCTTCCAGCCGTGCCTGGTACTCGTTGAAAGTGAACTTGATGTGGTAGCGCGAAATCCCGGTCGTATCGAGCACAATGTCGTTGCCTGTCGAGCGCCCCACGGCCACCGCTGTTTTGTTGAGGCGGTAGCTTTCGATGGGGCCGCTGGGCCAGTAGACATCCACTCTACCGTAGAACATGGCGGCTGCCCTTCGTCACAACGCGACGCAGCGGGTCGGTGAGGCCCGCGTGCAGGAGTCTCTCAATTGTAACGGCCCGCCTTGAAACGACAACCTACGCCCGCTCTGCGCTTGGGCTGTCCAGGCAAAGGCGTAGGGGGCGGCGTGGGGAAAACGAAAGGTTGGGAGAGGTTTGCCAGAGAATACAGGTAGGGTGTGGGCAAAGGCCATCAGTAACACGTGTGGCGCTGGCAGCAGCCTCGCCTCCAGCCTTGTTGCGCTCGGCTTGCCCCCTCTCCACGACGAGAGAGGGGGTAGCGAGGAACGTCAGCGCCGAGTGGAGATGAGACCAAGCAGCGCAATCACCCTGCCTGACAGGTCTTGCACGCACGCGACAGGCAGGGTCTCGTTGACCTTACCGCCAAATCCCCTGTCCACACGCGATGCTGTTGGCGAACTAAGCACGCGCCGGTTTCGTAGGGGCG
>CAYNHD010000057.1:0-13993 GCA_964396775.1 uncultured Thermoflexus sp.
AATAGCTGCCGCTGGCGTTCTATTCTTCCTCGGCGGTGGGCAGCACTTCACGACCACGATACATGCCGCAGTGCGGGCAGACCTGATGCGCCGGCTTATAATTGCCGCACTCGTCGCAGATGACTAGGTGGCGCAGCGTCAGATGGTCGTGCGAACGCCGCTTGTCGCGGCGGGTTTTGGACGTTTTTCGCTTGGGCAGCGGACCCATTGAAAGTCTCCTTAGGCGGACGCATGTCCGGCGTTCGGGCCGGGCAACGCGCAGAATTATAAGCAGCCTTCACGGGACTGTCAAGGCTGGGACGCAGCGCACAGGGCAGGGGCGGGATAGTGCGTCAGTCGCTCAGACCGAACTGGCCGCTGCGCTGATCCAGAGTGGCTTCGGCGTACTCCTCAACAGGGACGGCGATGCTCTGCCTCTCCTGTTCGGCGGCGGCCTGCGCCTGGGCACGGCTGGCCGCGCGCGCCTCCATGATCTTGGCCACACCGTTGCGCGCCACAGTGAGGTTGTGCATGAGCTGCTCTTCCAGCTCTTTGAGCACTTCCACCACGTAGGTATCAGCGTCAGCGCGGATGTTCTCCGCTTCCCGCTGCGCCTGCTCGATGATGTTGCGGGCCTGGCTGCGCGCCTTCTGCGTGACGGCATCACGCTCCACCAACTCGTCGTGGCGCTCGCGGGCGATCTGCTTGATGCGCTCTGCCTCTTCCTGGGCCTGAGCTATCACGCGGTCGCGCTGGTTGATCAGGCGCGAGGCTTTCTCGATCTGCTCTGGCACCGAGATGCGCATCTGGTCAATGATCTCCAGCGCGCGCTCCTCGTCAATGAGCGTGAACTTGCTGAAGGGGACATGACGCCCCTCGTCAATCAGGTCTTCCAGGCGGTCTACCAGGTGTTGAATATCCATGTGCTGCCTCCCCAGTCCGGTGTGTTGCTACCCATCTATGCTGACCATGTAGGAGGAGTTGGACCCTTGCGCTTTCAGTTCCTCGAAACGCCGCTTCAGGGCTGCGACCACATGCGGCGGCGTCATCGAAGACACATCCCCCCCCAACGACGCGATCTCACGGATCGTGCTCGAACTGATGTGCAGGTGTTCCTCGGCGGCGATGAATGTCACAATTTCGATGTCCGGCGCGAGCCGGCGGTTCGCCAGCGCCATGCGGAACTCTAGCTCGAAGTCCGAAAACACACGCAGCCCGCGCACAATGGCCTGCGCGCCAACCTCTCGTGCATAGTCTACAGTCAATTTGTTGTAGGACGCAACTCGCACGCGCGGCTCCTCTTTGAGCGCTTCCTGGATGAGGGCGACGCGCTCTTCACCGGAGAACAGGTTGGCCTTGCCAGGGTGTACATACACGGCTACGACCACTTCATCGAACATGCGCAGCGCGCGGTGGGCGATGTCTACATGGCCGTAGTGGACAGGGTTGAACGAGCCGGGGAAAATGGCACAGCAGATGTGATTATTGCGCATGATGTCTTTTTCCTGTCTGGTTGCGGTTGGTTGCGCTAAAGGGCGCGGGCGGCGTCAGCTTATATCGCCCCGGCGCTCGGCCAGAGCCTGAATGCGCTGGGCGAGCAACTGGTGTTCTGGGCGGGCCAGTGGCGGATCGTCGGCGTAGACGGTGCGTGCTTCGCGCTGGGCCAGCTCGACCAGGCGCGGGTTCATCAACTCGGCCAGGCGGAACTGCTGCGCGCCGCTCTGACGGATGCCCAGCAGATCGCCGGCCCCGCGCAGCCGCCAGTCAGTCTCGGCCAGCTTGAAGCCATCGGTCGTCTCTTCCAGGGCGCTGAGCCGCACGATGGCTTCCTCAGAGGGTGTCTCGGTGATCAGCAGGCAGTAGGAGCGGTGCTCGCCGCGCCCGACGCGCCCCCGGAACTGGTGCAACTGAGCCAGCCCAAAACGCTCGGCATGTTCGACCAGTATCACGCTGGCGTTGGGCACGTCAATGCCCACTTCGATGACCGACGTGGCGACCAACACCTGAAGCTCGCCGCTGGCGAAGGCGTGCATGACGGCATCTTTCTCGGACGGGGCCATGCGCCCGTGCAGCAGCCCCAGGCGATAGGCCGGGAAAATATCAGCTTGCAGCCGTTCGTATTCCTCAACAGCCGCTTTGCTGTCCTCCTGCTCGTCGCTCGCTTCCACCAGGGGATAGACGATGAACGCCTGGCGTCCCCTGTCAAGCTGGGCGCGAATGAAGCTGTAGACTCGCTCGCGCTCGACCGGGCGCAGCACGCGCGTCTCGACGGGCGACCGACCCGGAGGCAGTTCGTCTATGAGGGTCAGGTCGAGGTCGGCGTAGAGCGTCAGGGCGAGCGTGCGCGGGATGGGCGTCGCCGTCATGACGAGCACATGCGGGTTGAAGCCCTTGCCGCGCAGGCTGCCGCGCTGCTCCACGCCGAAGCGATGCTGCTCGTCAATAATGGCCAGGGCCAGGTCGTGGAAGGTCACGCCGCCCTGAATGAGCGCGTGCGTGCCGATGACCACGTGCACGGTCCCTTCGGCCAGGCCCGCATAGATTTCGTCGCGCTCGGCAGAGGGCGTGCTGCCGGTCAGCAGGCGGACTTGCATATGCTCCCCGCCGGGCAGGGCGCGCAGCAGCCCGGCGACATTGCGAGCGTGCTGCTCGGCCAGGATGCTCGTCGGGGCCATGAGCGCGGCCTGCTTGCCGTTCTGCACGGCGATGGCCAGGGCGAGGGCGGCTACGGCGGTCTTGCCCGATCCCACATCGCCTTGCAGCAGACGATTCATGGGCACGTCGCGCGCCAGGTCGCGGCGGATGTCGTCCAGCGCGCGCTGCTGCGCAGCCGTCAACTGGAAAGGGAGCGCAGCGAGCGCCACCCCCAGCCACTCGTCCGGCACGTCGAGCGGCTGGCCGGGGACTGACTGCCACTCGCGCCGCGCCTCCATGACCGCCATCTGGAACAGGAATAGCTCATCGAAGCTGAGGCGTTGCCGGGCGTGTTCCAGGTATTCGTGCGAGTCCGGGAAGTGCACCTGCTCAAGCGCCCAACTTAAATCCGGGAAGCCGGTGCGCTCCAGAACAGGTTCGGGCAGGTAGTCGGGGACGTTCCTGGCGTGGTCGGATAGTGCCTGGCGCACCAGGCGGCGCATCGTCCGCGCCGACAGCCCCTTGGTAAGGGGGTACACGGGGACGATGCGGTTGGTGTGCAGGTGCTCGCGTTCCAGAAGCTCCCATTCGGGGTTGGTCATCATCGTTTCGTTGCGGAAACGCTCGACCTTGCCGCTGGCGACGATCATGCTTCCGCGCTTGAACTGGCGCTGGAGCCAAAGCTGCCCGAAGAAGACCGCCTGCAGGGTGCCGGTGCCGTCTTCTAGCGTGACCAACAGGTACGGGCGTCCGGCGCGTCCCTGCTTGCGGGCGACGCTGCGAATGGCGGCGACAACGGTCACCGTCTCGCCGGGCACCAGCCGGTTGAGCGTGCGCATTCGCGTGTAGTCGTCGTAGCGGCGGGGGAACGTGAACAGCAGATCGCCGACGGTGACGATACCCAGGCGGTTCAGCTTCTCGGCCATCTTCTCGCCGACCCGGTGCAGCGACTTCACAGGCATCTGCAGGGCGGCCAGCTTTGCGGCGGCCTCTTCAGGGGATAGGGCCGGGCGGCGCCCACGTCGTGGGGGGAGCGGGCGCTGCCGCGCCGGTTCTTCGCGCGGGGCGGGGGGCGGTGCGTGGCCCTCCTCCCCGCTGGCGGCGATCTGTGCGGCAGCGACCAGCTCAGGGCCGCTGGCGGGCAGTTGGGCTGCGGCCTGCGGCCACTGGTCACCGGTTTCTTGCGGTGCGGGGGCCTCAGGCTGGGCGGGGCGGGGCGGCTGGATGCGCCCGGTGATGCGGCCCAGCATGTACTTGACCGACTCGTGGCGCATCTCCGTGCTTTCTTTGCCGTCGTAGTCATGCAGAAGCTGAACCAGTTCATCAATCAACTGGTGGTGTTCCGGGCGCTTGGCCTGCAGACGGGCGTCTCTCTCCCAGTTGGCGGCGAACGATCCCAGGCCGCCAATGACGGCAGTATTGCGGAAGCCGGTTTCCTGCTCCAGCTTCAGGATTTTGACCAGTGTTTCTAGTGCCGAGGGCATAGGACTGTCTTTCTGGTTACGCTTGACGTAGCACGGCGACTCCGAGCGCGTTCGGCCCGACGTGCACGCCGAGCACTGGCGTGGCGTCCACGACCGGAATCTCGGCGAGCGGCACGAGGTCGGACAGGGCCTCGGCGAGGCGCTGACCCCCCTGGGGGAAGTACGAGTGCATCACGGCCAGACGCTCCAGGGGGGCGGCACTGTGAGCCAGTTCGACCAGGGCCGCGAACGCGCGCTGCGAGGTGCGCGTCCGGGTGACGGAGGACACCACGCCATCGTACAGGCGGATGATCGGCTTGATGTGAAATAGCTCGCCGACCATCGCTGCTGCCCAGCCGACTCGCCCGCTGCGCCGCACATACTCGAACGTGTCCAGCGCCGCCCAGACCTCGGCGCGCAGCACGGCGGCGCGCACTTCGTCGGCGATGGTGGCCGGAGCGACGCCAGCCTGGGCGCGCTCGGCGGCCATCAAAACGAGCCAGCCCAGCCCCATGCTCACGATGCCGCTGTCAATCAGCGTGACGCGCTCCGGCGCGCTCTGCTCGGCGGCCAGCCGGAACGTGTTGAAGATGCCGCTCAGCTTGGCCGGGGCGGTAATGCCGATGACGTGCTCGGCGTCGGCCAGGGCCTGCTGCATCACTTCGAGCACCTGTCCGGGTGGCGGCGCGGAGGTCTTTGGCAATTCGGCGACGGCAGTCAGCCGCCGGTAGAACTCTGGCCGGGTGAGTTGCACGCCATCGTCGGCCAGGCTTTCTAGCCCGAAATGCACATAGGTGGGCACGACGCGAATATCATAGCGGGCGATCCAGTCATGCGGTAGATCGCAGGTGCTGTCGGTCATGACCAGGACGGACTTCATGACAGGCTATCCTCTGCGTTCGGGTCTTCGTAGACGACAACGCCAACGCCGTCCGGCCCGATCAGCGCGGCGAGGCTGGGCTGGTACATGACGAGCGGGAACGAGTATCCAGGGAACTCGGTCGCCAGGTGCTCGTGCAGCAGGCGCGTGCGCTCGGTGGGGTGGGGCGCGCTGTGCAGGATGACCAACTGCTCCAGGGCGGAGAACTCTGCCACGAACTCCACGATCTTGTCAACAGCCTGGGCCTGCGTGCGCACCTTCTCCATCGGGATCAATTCCCCTTCCTCGATGGTGAGGAAGGGTTTGATGTCCAGCATCGTGCCCAGGATGGTTTGGGCCTCACTGAGCAAACCCGTGTGGCGCAGATAAGTGAGGCCATTGACGTAGAACACCGAGTAGACGTGGTTCAACTGCGAGCGAGCCTGGTGGACTACCTCTTCCAGCGACGCGCCGCTCTCCGCTGCCCGCGCTGCCCTCTCGACCAACAGGGCAAGGCCGACGGAGAGGGTCATCGAATCCAGGGGGACGATCTCGCAACGGCCCAGGAGCGTCTTGCTGGCGCGCAGAGCGTTCTCCCAGGTCTGGCTTAGCCGGCGCGACATGAGCAGGGCCAGCACCTGGTCGGTTTCCTGGTTGAGGCGGCGGAAGACCGCCGCGAAGTCCTCTGGGCTGGGCGCGATGAGCCGGGCCGGGATGTCGCTCTGCTGGGCAAGGCGCAGGAAGGTCGCCGGGTCAATGTCCAGCCCTTCGCGGTAGACTCGCGTGCCCAGACTGACTGACAGCGGGACCACCGTGATCCCCAGGCGCTCCACAATGGCCGGATCGAGGAATTGCGCCGTGCTGTCGGTGACGATGCGCACTCTGCCCAACGATTCTGACTCCCCACGACACGGGCGGTCCAGGCCAGGGTTATTCGGCGCTCAGGATGTAGTGATAGTGCGCCTGGCCGCCGTATACTACCTCGAATTCCTGGTTGGGGTACACGGCACTCAGGCTGTCGGTCACCTGGCGGGCCTCCGCTTCCTGGATGCCATTGCCGTAGTAAAGCGTGATCAGCTCGCATTCGTGGGAGCACATGTGCTCCAGCGTGGTGCGCAGCACGGAACTGAGGTCATCACCGGCGGCGGTGAGCGCCCCGTCCACCAGGCCAATGATCTGCCCGCTGGCGACCTGGACGCCGTTCAGCTCAACGCTGCGCGTGGCGGTGGTGATCTCGCCGGTCACAACGTTGTCCTTCGCCTGAAGCATAGCCCTGGTCACCGTCTCCAGGTCGCCCTTTGGATCGTAGGGCAGCAGAGCGCTGATGCCCTGGGGCATACTGCGCGTGGGAATGACGACGACCGTCTGACCGGTGGCCAGGCGCGCGGCCTGTTCGGCAGCCAGGATGATGTTCTTGTTGTTGGGCAGCAGAATGATCTTCCTGGTGGGCACGCGCTGGATGGCGTCCAGAATCTCCTGGGTGCTGGGGTTATTGGTCTGCCCGCCCATGACCAGTCCGGCGGCTCCCAGTTGGCGGAAGACGCGGGCCAGGCCCTCGCCAGAGGCCACGCTGACCACGCCAATGTCGTCCGGGTCAAGCTCGAAAGGCGGGAAATCGGCGTGGGCTGGCTGGGCGGTTGCGGGCGTCTCCGCTGCGCCGCGCTCGCGCACGTAGTCCTGGTACTGCTCTTGCATGTTCTCCACCACGATGTCGCTGAGCGTGCCCAGGCTGACGGCGTAGCTGAGCGGGATGCCAGGGTCGTGCACGTGGACGTGCACTTTGATCGCGTCCTGGCTGCCGACGACCAGCGTTGACCAGCCCATCTGGTCAATGGCCGCGCGCACGGTGTTCACGTCGAGGGCGTCGCCTTTAAGGATGAACTGCACGTCGTAGCCATAGCCAAGCTCGTCTTCAGGCGCGAGAGCTGTGGCCAGGTCGTGCACTTCGGCTGGGACTGTCTCTTCCACCTCGATCTCTTCCCTCTGCAAATAGAGCAGCATCCCTTCGAGGATGTACACCAACCCGCTGCCCCCTGAGTCCACGACGCCCGCTTTTTGCAGGATAGGCAGCATCTCAGGCGTGCGCGCCAGCGCGTCTTTGGCGCGCACGACCACGCGGCGCAGAATCTCCACCATGTCCTGCGTGTCGCGCGAGGATTCCTGGGCGGCTTCTGCCGCCTCGCGGGCGACGGTGAGGATGGTGCCCTCCACTGGCTTGATGACGCCGCGATAGGCCGTGTCGGACGCTTCGCGCAGGCCCTTGACGAGCAATTCTGGTGTCAGGGTCTTATGGTCTTTCAGCGCATGGGCGAAACCCTGCCACAACTGGGAGAGGATGGTGCCGGAGTTGCCGCGCGACCCCATCATGGCCCCGTGCGCGATCTGGGCGGCAACCTGCCCGATGTGATCGCCAGGATTTGCCTCGACTTCCTTGATGGCGTTGCGCATGGTCATGAGCATGTTCGTGCCAGTGTCGCCATCCGGGACGGGGAACACGTTCAACTGATTGACCAGCGCGTGGTGCCGGTCAAGCCAGTCGCGGCCCGCCGCCGCGAGGCGCTTGAACGCCTGACCATCACAGGCGGTCGGCCCGGCGGGAGGGGAAGCGGCGTTGTCTGCTTTGGCGGTCATCGCACCCTCATTCCGTTTTGCTGACGCGCAAGCCCTGGACGTGCACGTTGACCTGGCCTACCGGCAGGCCCGTCGCCTGTTCTACGGCGTAGCGCACGCTGTTGATCAGGCTGTTGGCCACGGAAGCGATGCGGGTACCGTAGCTGATGATCACGTACACGTCAATGACGACATGGGCGCCATCCAGGTGCACTGCAATGCCGCGATTGGGGTCGCGCGTCAGGCTCGCCGCGATGTCGGACGCCAGGTTGGGGGACGCCATGCCTACGACGCCATAGGTTTGCAGGGCAGCATGGCTGGCGAGGGTGGCAATCGCTGTGGGCGAAATCTCAATCGAGCCGCGAGGCGTTTCGTTGGTGGTCATGCGTTTGTCCCATCACAAATCCATGATAGCCCTTGCATTGCGCTCTGCTCTATGGTAGCATGGCGTCCGCTTGTTTGAACAGACCTTCGTGAGGCATTCCTATGGCAAAGTGTGAAGTGTGTGGCAAAGGGCCGCAGTTCGGGCACAATGTCAGCCACTCGAACCGCAGGACCAGACGGCAGTTCAGGCCGAACATCCAGCGTGTGCAGGTAATGGAGAATGGCCGCCTGGTGAGCAAGACCATGTGCACCCGGTGCATTCGCACGATGGGCAAGGACGCCAAAGTTCGCACGAAGTAGTTCTCGTTCGCTGCGCCGCAAGCGTCACCAAGAGCCAGCCTGTGCTGGCTTTTTCGTTTGATCTCACCCGGCACTGGCCGCCGCCCGCAGACCAGCGATGGCGCGGCGAATGCCCTCGGCTGCTCCAAAGATCGAAGTGCCCGCGACGAGCACATTCGCGCCATGCGCCACAACGAGCGGCGCTGTCTGCCGGTCAATGCCGCCATCTACCTGCACGTCTATGGGGCGGCCCAGTTCTGTGATCATGGCGCGAATCTGGCGAATCTTGTGCAACGTCAACGGGATGAACTGCTGCCCGCCAAAGCCAGGATTGACGGTCATGACCAGCACCATGTCCACTTCTGGCAGAATCTCCTGGACGAGCACGGCGGGGGTGTGCGGGTTGAGCACGACCGCCGGTTTCGCGCCAAGCTCGCGGATTTGCTGCACGACGCGGTGCAGGTGCGGGCACGTCTCCACATGGACGGAGATGATGTCTGCTCCGGCTTCGACGAAAGCGGGGATGTGTCGCTCCGGCTCGACGATCATCAGGTGCACGTCTAGCGGGAGCGAAGTCACGCGGCGTGCGGCAGCCACGACGAGCGGCCCCATGGTAATATTGGGCACGAAGCGTCCATCCATGATGTCCACATGGATTGAGTCAGCGCCGCCGGCCTGGGCGTCGGCAATCTGCTCGCCCAGGCGCGTGAAGTCTGCCGCCAGAATGGACGGCGCGATGCGAACAGGCTCTGGCACGGAGGTCTCCTCGCTGCGTGTGCGCCGGGTATCTTAACTGAAATGGTGCGCAAAAACCAGTGCGCGCTTGGCGAGGGGCGCGCATAGCCTCACCCCCGCTCGGCGCTAACGCGCCATGCCGCCCCCTCTCCACAACGTGGAGAGGGGGCAAGCCGAGCGCAGCGAGGCTGGGGGTGAGGCTACCGCCCGCGTCACACCTGTCACTTGACAACCTTTGCGCACACCTACCCCAACGGCACTCTTTGCAGAGCTAGAACACCAGTGCTAGAATGAAGTGACGAGGCTGATGAGGTGGATTCCGGCGGGTGAGCATGTCGGCGCTGGCAGGTGAGGGGAACGAGTCGGATGGCAAGGCAGAAGACCGCCGCTGGCGGTCGTTCTACTTCTGAGCGGCGAGGTACGCCGGGCAGCGACAAGGCTGGCAAGCAAGCGCCGCAAGGCCAGAAACCGCGTCGGGGTGAGAGCCAGCGGGCCAGGCCCCAGGGCAAGGCGGCGAGCAGCAAGGCCCCGGCTTCGCGTCCGGCAGGCAGGCAGGCGCCGGCGCGCAAGAGCAAGCCGCCTGCGGCGGGCCGGGCGCGGGTGCGCCCCACCATCCAGAAGCGGGCCAGCCTCGCCCAACAGGTGCGCCAGTGGGCAGGCAGGGCCTTTGCCAGGGCCACCGATCCCGGATTCTGGCGGGGCATGGCCCAGCAGCTACCCCCCTGGGTGGATGAACTGGGCGCGCTGCTGTTGATTGTGTTGGGCGTGGTGACGCTCAACGCGCTGCTCAACACCTCGTCCGAAGCGCCGTTGGCGATCACCCTCTCGCGCGTGTTGCGCCAGGTCTCCGGCCACGCTGCTTACGCCATCGCCCTGGGGCTGATGCTGGCCGGCGTGGTGGTGCTGATGCCCAAGTTTGGTCGCACGGTCCGCGTCGGATGGGAGCGCATCCTGGCCTTCGAGCTAGGATTTGCGGCGCTGGCGGCTCTGTTGCACCTGGCGGCGAACGACCCGGAGCCGCGTGTGCTGGCCAGCGAAGGCGAGGGCGGCGGCTATCTGGGCTGGCTGCTCACGGCCTTGCTGTCGCGGACGGGCATGGGCCGCCTGCTTATGGAGGTCTTCTTTTTCGCGCTGCTGGTCGCCAGCGCGATTCTCTTGCTGCGGCTGCGAGTGCAGCATGTGCTGCTGGCGGTGCAGTGGGTGCGCGCGCAGCTTGAGCGCAGCCTGAACCGCCTGGGTGATCCAGACGAGCACGGGGATGCTTCGCCCCTTTCCCCCGAAGGAGGGGGAAACCCTGCGGCGCGCGGCGGTGCGGACGACCCCGGCGCGCTGGACGACGATCCCCCAGACCCGCCGCCAACACAGGATCGCCTGGCGAAGACCGAGCGGCAGGACAGCGCACAGACGCGCGACAGGTCGGGTGCGGCGAATGGGCGCAGCCTCGTCTCACCGGGCGGGCCAGGCGAGCGCGAGTCGCTTGTGCCACGCGGGCTACCGCCCAATAACGGCGTGCGCGGGCGTATCCGGCGGGCGTCGCCCGATGCAGAGGGTGGGCGCACTTTCACAGTGGACGATTTCCGCGAAGTGAAGAAGGTCGGCAAGCGCGATCCCAACCTCCCGCCGCTGGACTTGCTGAGCGATCTGGAACTGAACATCCCGACCGCCGAGGAGATCAACAGCAACGCGCGCATCATCCGCCACACGCTGCTCGAATTCGACGTGGAAACGGAAGTGGTTGACGTGAAGGTGGGGCCGACGGTCACGCTGTATGCTGTGTCGCCGCTCACGGAGCAATTGACCGAGGACGGCGAGCGAGTCGTCAACCGCGTGCGGGTCAGCGAGATCACCAACCTCAACGGCGACCTGGCGCTGGCGCTCTCCGCCAGGCGACTGCGCATCCAGGCACCGGTGCCGGGCGAGTCGTATGTCGGCGTGGAAGTGCCCAACCGCCAGCCGAGCACCGTCGCCCTGCGCCCGGTGCTGGAGTCCGAGACGTTCTACAGGCACCGCCATCGTCCGCTGGCGCTGCCGTTGGGACGCGACACTTCCGGCGCGGCGTTCGTCGCTGACCTGGGGACGATGCCGCATCTGCTCATCGCCGGGACAACCGGTTCGGGCAAGTCTATCATGCTGGCGGCGATGACGACTGCGCTGGTGATGAACAACACGCCAGATCGCGTGCGGCTGGTGTTGCTCGACCCCAAGATGGTCGAGCTAAGCCGCTTCAACGGCCTGCCGCACCTGCTGGGGCCGGTGGAGACCGAACTGGATCGCATCATTGGCGTGCTGCGCTGGGCCACGCGCGAAATGGACCGGCGCTACCGGCTGCTGGAACAGGAAGCGGCGCGCAACATTCACGTCTACAACGCGGCGCTTGACCGGAAGCGGGCCGGGGAACACCTGCCGTACATCGTGATCATCATTGACGAGATTGGCGACCTGATGATGCAGCGCCCGGACGAGACCGAGCGGGCGCTGACTCGGCTGGCGCAGATGGCGCGGGCGGTTGGGATACACCTGATGGTCGCCACGCAGCGGCCCAGCGTGGACGTGATCACCGGGCTGATCAAGGCCAACTTCCCGGCGCGCATCTCGTTCGCCGTCGCGTCGGGGATTGACTCGCGGGTGATCCTGGATACGTCTGGGGCCGAGACGCTCATGGGGCGGGGGGACATGCTGTTCCTCGCGCCCGACGCCGCCGGGCCGCAGCGTATCCAGGGCTGCTATGTCTCCGATGAGGAAGTGGGCACGGTCGTTGAGTATTGGCGGCAGTGGCACGAACAGCAGATCGCGGCGGGCGCGCTGGAGCCGGTCACCATTGGCCCCTGGGAGCGTGGCATGACCCGGCGCGAAGTGCTGGCTGAAACAGACCCCATGCTCGAAGAGGCCATCACGCTGGTCATCGAGGCGGGCGAGGCTTCGGCGTCGCTCATCCAGCGCCGGCTTGGGCTTGGCTACCCGCGCGCGGCGCGCATTGTGGACTTGCTGCACGAGTTGGGCATTGTCGGCGAGCCGAAACCGGGCGGACGGACGCGCGATGTGCTGGTCAAGCCGGGCACTGATCCATTCGAGGGCCTGGTGGACAAGCGGTTGAAAGGCCGGGAGTGAGCGCCAGGAGCGTGCAGGCGGGCCGGGCGCGGCGCATGAGCGGTGCCATCATGTGCTATAATCACGCGCACGCTGTGCGGGCGGGACGGGCACAGGCGCGCCCGCGAGGACGCAGCAGGCCGAAGGAGACGCTATGATTGGGCGGCCCGATTCGCTGGGAGGGGTGTCGCCGGGGGACGTGGCCGGTGACAGCAAAAGCAAGCTGGACAGCACCGCGCTGCCTGGCGATCCAGGCTACCGGGTGTTGATCGTCGAGGACGACAGTGAACTGGGCATCATCCTGCTCACCATCCTGGCGCGAATGGGCTTTGAAGTCTGGCACGCGGCAGACGGCCAGCAGGCGTTGGAGCTGTTCGGCAGCCAGAAGCCAGACCTGGTGTTGCTGGACATCGCACTGCCCGACATCACCGGCTGGCGGCTGCTGGAAGAGATGCGCGAACGGCCTCATGGCGGGGCGAACCCAGCTTTTCTGGTCATCACGGCGTATGGCGATCCGGCTAACCGGCTGATGGGCAAGCTCCAGGGCGTGCAGGGGTACCTGATCAAGCCGTTCAGAGTGGAAGACATCGGGCGGGCCGTGATGAGCGCCTTGCGGCTCCATGCATGATGATCATCGCTCGCTGGTCAGTGCCGTTCGCCCGCGCAGCCTCCAGCGGCGGAGCGCGCGCTGGCTGCTGCTCGCGCTGTTGGTCGGGCTGCTGGCGAGCGTAGCCAGCAGTTTTGCCTCGCTTTCCTGGGTGCTCGTTGGCGCAGCCCCCCTCAGGCCCACCTCCACACTAACCATTCAACCGCTTGTGCTTCCAACGGACACAGATAGCCTGCATGACCTGGCTGCCGCGCAGATTGCCGCGCATGATTGGGACGCTGCCGGGCGCACGCTGCGCGCTCTGCTCGCCGCCGCGCCCGACGACGCTGCTGCGCACCTGCGGCTGGGGATGCTGCTGGCACCGGTCGAGCCTGAGGCGGCGGCGCAACACCTGCTGCGGGCGGAGACTGACGCTATGTTGGCCGGGCAAGCGCGGCTTGTGCTCGACGCGCTACAGGGCGGTTCGCGCGGGCAGGCCGAGTCGCTGACGGCGCTGGGGATCGCCCTGGTTGGGGCGGGGGAGGGGGCGCTGGCGCAGCGCGCGCTGGAGCTTGCCCTGGAGTCGAACGCTGCCAATCCTGCGGCGCTGGCTTACCTGGGCTATGCGCTCGACCAGCAAGGGGCCGACGGGCTGCCTAGCCTCGAACGCGCGCGGGCGATGGCTCCCACCGACCCCCAGGTGAACTACCTGCTTGGCCTGCACTGGCGGCTGGCCGGCGACCTCGCCGCGGCCTATGCCGCCTTCCTGCGCGCCTATTGGGCCGCGCCGGACAATCCCGCGCTGGCGGCGGAACTCGGCCTGACGCTGCGCGAGCGGGGCAACCTGGCGCAGGCCGCAGAGTGGCTGCGCATTGCCGTCAACCTGGAACCCGATCAGAGTCAATGGACTGAGCTACTGGGCGCGTTCTACGCGGAGACCGGGTTCGGGTTGGAAAACAACGGGTTAGCGTTTCTGGAGGCCGCCCGCGAGCGCACGCCAGACAATGCTTCCCTGCGCGCCAGCCTGGGATGGGCGCTGTATCGCCTGGGCCGGATGGAGCGCGCGCACGAGGAACTGAGCGCCGCTGTGCTCCTGGCCCCCGCCGACGTGCGCAGCCGCTACTACTTCGGAATGGTGCTGGAGGGGCTGGGCGATGGCGAGGGCGCGCTCGACGCCTATCGGTTCGTGGTGGAGCACGCGCCGCCCGGTTCGCTCTACGCGGTACTGGCGGCGCGCGGGCTTGCCCGGCTCGGCGTGCCGGGGTAGGGGTAGCGGGTGTGGCTTAAGCGCCCAGGTTTACCTCACCCCCGCTCGGCGCTGACGCGCCTCGCCGCCCCCTCTCCGCTGGCGGAGAGGGGGCAAGCCGAGCGCAGCGA
>CAYNHD010000058.1:0-2457 GCA_964396775.1 uncultured Thermoflexus sp.
GGTAAAGATACCTCTCAAACAGTCTTTTAGTTCTTCTCCACGTCCTCTGTGTCTCTGTGGTTCAGGCATTTCGCCCCCATTGTGAGATGCACCTCAGTGTCTGGCGGGGTTGCTCAGGGGCGGCTGACGCGCCATAATTGACCGCATGGCCACACAGACGATTCAACATGGTCGCGTCACCTGGATCAACATCGAGCGCGTCACGCCGCCGGACGTGGAGGCGCTGCGCGAGGCGTACCCATATTTCCACCCCCTGGACCTGGAAGACCTGCAAAGCCGCATCGAGCGGCCCAAGATTGACGAGTACGACGACTACCTCTTCGTCGTCATGCAGTTCCCGCTGTGGGACCCGGTGCAGCGCGTCAGCCGCGCCGCCGAAGTGGATATGTTCGTCGGCAGCGGCTATTTCGTCACCGTGCACGACGGGTCGCTCAAGCCGCTGCGCCAGCTTTTCGAGCAGTGCCAGTCCAACCCCGCCACGCGCGAGGCCGTGATGGGGCGCGGGGCAAGCAAGATTCTCTACACGGTCGTGGATAAGCTGGTGGATTACATCTTCCCCATTCTCTACAAGGTAGACGCCAACATCCGTCACCTGGAAGAAGAGATCTTCATCGAGGACTCGCGCCAGGTGATGCAAGACCTGTCCTTCATCCGGCGCGACATCATCGCCCTGCGCCGCATCATCCGCCCGCAGATCGCCATCGTCGAAAACCTGGAGAAGGTGGATCGCCCCTTCATCCGCGAAGACCTGGAAGTGTACTTCGGCGACATCGTGGACCACATGGTGAAAGCCTACGAGATCGTCGAAGACCACCTGGAGGTGATCAAGGGCCTGTCCGACACGGCCAGCACGCTGGTCAGCTACCGGCTGAACGAAGTGATTCAGATACTCACCGTGATCTCGGTGATCATGCTGCCGTTGACGCTGATCAGCGGCATCTATGGCATGAACGTGGACCTGCCGTTGATGGATCACCCGGTCACCTTTGTGTTGATCCTCGCGCTCATGGTGACCATTGCGACGGGAATGTTGGTCTACTTCCGGCACCGCAGGTGGCTATGATGCGCGCTTCCCCGGCCCTGCCTCCCGCCCAGATCATACGGCGCACTGCCGACCTGCGCCGCGCCGTTGACCGCCTGCGCGCCAGCCCCTTGATCGCTGTGGACACCGAGTCCAACAGCCTGTTCGCCTACACGGAGCGTGTGTGCCTGGTGCAGCTTTCGACGCGCGAGCGCGATCTGATCGTTGACCCGCTGGCTGTGGACGATATGAGTCCGCTGGGCGACCTGCTCGCGGAGCCGGCCATCGAGGTGGTCTTCCACGCGGCGGAGTACGACATCATCTCGCTCAAGCGCGATTTTGGCTTCAGCTTCGCCAACCTGTTCGACACGATGATGGCGGCGCGCGTCTGTGGCTGGGACAAAACAGGGCTGGGCAACATCCTGGAAGAGCAGTTCGGCGTGACGGTGGACAAAAAGTACCAGCGCGCCGACTGGTCGCGCCGCCCGCTGCCGCCCGACCATCTGCGCTACGCACAGATGGACACGCACTTTTTGCCCATGCTGCGCGACCGGCTGCACGCGGAGTTGGCCGCTCAGAACCGCCTGACCGAAGCGCGCGAGATGTTCGCGGCGCTGTGCGCGCTGCCCGCCGCCGACCATCACTTCGAGCCGGAGGGCTACTGGCGCATCCAGGCGGTGCGGGACCTGGGGCCGCGCCAGGTGGCTATTGCCCGCGAATTGTATCTACTGCGCGACGCCATCGCCCGCCGCCTCAACCGGCCCCCCTTCAAAGTCTTCGCCGACCGCACGCTGGCAGCCCTGGCGGAGCTGGCTCCGCGCCGCCTGGAGGACTTGCGCGGCGTGGCGGGGTTGAGCGCTCACCTGATTCAGCGCGACGGCGCGGCGATTCTGGAGGCAGTGGCGCGTGGCCGGCAGGCCGAGCCGCCGCGTCCGCCGCAGCGTCGCAAGCCGCCCGACCCGGCTGTGCAGGAGCGTTACGAGGCGCTGCACGAGTGGCGCAAGCAGCGCGCCGCCGAGCGCGGTGTGGAGTCCGACGTGATCATGCCGCGCGAGACGCTGTGGGCGCTGGCCCGCCAGATGCCCGCCAGCCTCGAAGAGCTAGACGATATTCCCGGCCTGGGTCCCTGGCGGCGCGCTGAATACGGCGCGGAACTGCTCGCCATGCTGGAGCGGCTGAACGGAACGCCCTGAGCGGCGGCGCCCATTGCGAGGTAGTGTATCGAATTCGGTGGAATAGCAGCGTTGGTGTCGGCTGCTGTGTGACCCCCCATCCCCCAGCCCCTTCCCCCACGCAAGCGGGGCGAAGGGGAGGAGATCAGCCGCTCTTCTCCCTTCCCCTCACGAGGGGGAAGGGCGGGGGATGGGGGGCGAATCCCTGCGTGACGAGTCTCTGCCGAAAAAGGATACGTTGCGCAGTTCGTGTGGTTGATCACG
>CAYNHD010000058.1:2467-5635 GCA_964396775.1 uncultured Thermoflexus sp.
TGAGCCATGAACCTCACATTTCACGGCGCGGTGCGCACGGTCACCGGGTCGCAGCACCTGATCGAGGTCAATGGGCAGCGGCTGCTGCTCGACTGCGGGCTGTACCAGGGGTCGCGCCGCGACTCGTTCGAGCGCAACCGCAACCTGCCCTTCGACGCTGCTTCCGTAGATGTGATGGTGCTCAGCCACGCCCACATTGACCACAGCGGCAACATCCCCAACCTGGTGAAAGCAGGCTTTCGCGGCGACATTGTGTGCACGTTCGCCACGCGCGACCTGTGCTCGACCATGCTGCTGGACAGCGCCTACATTCACGAGCGCGACGCCGAGTTCGTCAACAAGAAGCGCGCGCGCCGCAACGAGCCGCCTATCCAGCCGCTGTACACCGCCGACGACGCGGTTAGCTCGCTCGAATACTTCAACGCCATCGGCTACCACCGCCCGCGCCAGATTCTGCCCGGCGTCACCGTGACGTTGCAGGACGCGGGGCACATGCTCGGCAGCGCCATCGTCGTGCTGGACATCGAAGACCGCGACACGGGCCGCGACGTGCGCCTGGTCTTCAGCGGCGACCTGGGCCGCGAGGGCATCCCGATCATCCGCGACCCGGAGACGGTGGAGCACGCCGACGTGCTGATCCTGGAGAGCACTTACGGGGGCCGCCATCACGAGCCGTACCAGGACTCCGAGAAGAAGCTGGAGCAGATCATCCACCAGACCTACCGGCGCGGCGGCGCGCTGATCATCCCCGCCTTCGCCGTAGGGCGCACGCAGCAGCTTGTCTACAGCTTGCACAAGATGATGGTCGCCCGCGATATTCCGGCGCTGCCCGTCTTCGTGGACAGCCCGCTGGCGATCAACGCGACGGCGGTCTTCCGCCTGCACCCGGAGGCCTACGACGCCGAGATTCGCCAGTTCATGATGGATGAGGGCGACCCGTTCGGTTTCGATTCGCTGCGCTACACGCGCTCGGTGGAGCAGAGCAAGGAACTCAACTTCCTGCGCGAGCCGTTCATCGTCATCAGCGCCAGCGGCATGGCCGAGACGGGGCGCATCCTGCACCACCTGCGCAACCGCATCGGTGACCCGGCCAACACCATCCTGATCGTCGGCTGGCAAGCGCCAGATACCCTGGGCCGCCGGCTGGTGGAGCGCGAGCCGGTAGTGCGCATCTTCGGCGAGGAGCACGAGGTGCGGGCGCAGGTGGAAGTGCTCAATGGCTTCTCCGGCCACGCCGACCATGACGAACTGCTGGACTGGGCGCGCGCCTTCACCAAGCGCCCGCGCCGGACGTTCCTGGTGCACGGCGAGGAACCGGCGGCGCTGGCCCTGGCCGAGGCCCTGCGCGCGGACGTGGGCTTTGAGCAGATCGAGGTGCCGGAGCTGCACCAGCAGGTGGCGCTGTAGGGTGTGCATGGAAACCCCCTCACCCCTCTTCCTCAGCGGGGCGAGGGGAAACCCTGTGCTTTGCTCCCCTTCTCCCCCTGGAGGGAGAAGGGGGCGGAGGATGAGGGGAACAAAAACGGCTTACCAAGCACGCTCTAGTCGAAGCGTTCCTCAATCCAGGGCAGCAGCAGATCGTAGTTGGGAATCCAGTAGCCCGCTTTCATCCCGATCAGGTCTTCGCGCTGCAGGACGCGCTGCTCTCTGCCGGGCCAGCCGAGCAGCAGCCCCGGCGCGAGCCGCAGCATGTCCCAGGTACTCAGGTCGGTGTCGGTGTGATCCTGGATCGCCCGCCAGACGCGCGGCCAGGCCGTGACGTGCAGCGGGTTGGCCAGCTTCTTGACCAGCGCATCCAGGACCTGTTGCTGGCGTCCCGCGCGCTGGTACTCGTCGTCCTGGTGACGGGTGCGGGCGTATTGCAGCGCCCGCTCGCCGTCCATGTGCTGGCGGCCAGGGTCGAAGCGCACGGTCATCACGCCGCCGTCCGCCGTAGGATACTCGTAGTCAATGATCAGCTTGGGCACGTCAATGTCCACGCCGCCCACCGCGTCCACCAGCGCCACGAAGCCCCCGAAGTCGAGCCGGACGTAGTGCTCGACGCCGACGCCAAAGCTCTCTTGAACGCTGGCTTTGAGCAGCGCCGGGCCAGACCCCTCCGCTTCCTGCTCGCCGAGCATGTTGATCGTGTTGATGCGCTGCTCGCCGTAGCCGGGGACGGTGATGAATACGTCGCGCGGGATGGAGAGCAGCGTGACGCGCAGGCTGCCTGGTGACACGTTGAGCAGCATAATGCTGTCCGTGCGGGTCAGGTAACGCTCGCCGGGGCGCGCGTCCACACCGAGGATGAGCAGGTCAACTGGCTTTGGCGCGAGGATCAGGCTGAAGGCCAGCAGCCCCCCCAGGCAGATCAGGGGCGTCAGGCAGCCGAGGGCGCAGAACCAGCGCCGGCGGCGGCGCAGCACCCGGCGCACAGGCTGTGTGGGGGGCGCTGTGCGCCTGGAAGCGGGTGGGGTATGCATCGCGCGGACTTCCTCCAGGGGGTGATCGTCGGCGCGCCCGTGCTGCCGCGCGCGGAGGGAATCGAGAACGTCAGGCACAGCGGACGGCTCAGCGAGCGTCCAGGAATTGATCCACTGCCGCCAGCGCCTGCGCCACGTCGTGGTAGAAGACCACCCGCAAGTTGGGACTGCCATTGCCTTCGATCATGACCGAAAGGGGCGTCCCGGCCTGGCACAGGCAGAGCACCGGCTTGCTGGCCTGGTGCAGCGCGTAGGCGATCTCATAGCCCACGCCCAGCGACGGCACCGTGACCTCGGCCACGACCGCGTCGCACGCCTCCAGCCACAGCACGTCGCGCCGGTAAATCTCGTCCAATGAGTAGCGGCGCTCGTCACTGAGCACGTCCGGGGCGGCCACGTGCGCGGTAGGGACCGTGTGCCCGTTGCGCTCCAGGTGATTGACCAGCGCGGCGTAGACGGGCTGCAGGCCGCGCCCGCCGCGAATCGATCCACAGAAGTAGACGTTCATGCCGTTCCTCAGCGCCTCAAGGCCCCGCCAGCAGCGGGGTGATTGCCAACACAGACCCAGCGCACATAGGGCCTCCCGCCGTGCGTTGGTCGCGTGGACGCGCAGGCCCCTTTGCCGGAGAGTATACCATCTACGTGGGAGATGGTGGATGTCCCTCGTTTTCGGCAGGGCAACCGCTCAGCCTCACCCCCCAGCCCC
>CAYNHD010000058.1:5735-13879 GCA_964396775.1 uncultured Thermoflexus sp.
TCGCATGGCCTCCTACCCGCCTGCCCACGCCTGAATTCTGTTGCGGAGAGGTGGCGGTGTGGCGCGTCAACGCCGGGCAGGGGTGAGGTCAGGTGGCTGATGCGCCGGGATTTTGATGCACTCGCCCTGGAGCCGCCCGCGACTCGCTTGACGCTCGCGGGCATCTTGCGTTATGATGAGTGCGAAACGATTGCGCAATCGTTTCGATGAGCGAGGAGCCATGACGACCATCCGCGATGTGGCCGAAGCAGCCCAGGTGTCCACGTCCACCGTGTCCCACGTCATCAACGGGACGCGCTATGTCAGCCCGGACACCCGCCAGCGCGTGCTGCAAGCGATGGCCGACCTCAGTTACAGCCCCAACCGCCTGGCGCGCAGCCTGCGCAGCAGCCAGTCCATGACCCTGGGCGTGCTGCTGCCCAACAGCGCCAACCCCTACTTCGCTGAAATCCTGCTGGGCATTGAGGCGGCTTGCTTCGACCGGGGGTACAATATCATCCTGGGCAACGCCAACGACGACCGCGCGCGCGAGCTGGCTTACCTGGAGGTGCTCATCTCCCGCCAGGTGGACGGCATCCTGCTCATCTCGACCGGCGCTTACAACGAGTCCCTTGCTCTGCTGGCCGCGCACGGCAAGCCGGTGGTCATGGTGGATCGTTCGGCGAACAGCCCGGCAGTGGACGAGCTATTCACGGCCAATAAGGAGGGCGGCCTGTTGGCGACGAGCTACCTGCTCGGCCTGGGCCACCGCCGTATCGGGTGCATCACCGGGCCATCGTTTCTGACGCCGAGCGCCGACCGGGTGACGGGCTACTACGAGGCACTGCGCGGCGCAGGGCTGCCCATTGACCGGGCGCTCGTCGTCACTGGCGACTTCCAGCACGAGAGCGGCTACCGGGCCTGCCGCCAGCTTCTGGCACTCGACGCCCGGCCAACGGCGATCTTCGCCTGCAACGACCTGATGGCGGTCGGCGCGCTGTGCGCCATTCATGAGGCGGGGCTGCGCGTGCCGGACGATATTTCAGTGGTCGGCTACGACGACATTCCGCTCGCTTCGTACACCGTGCCGCGCCTGACGACGATTGCCCAGCCCGCCCAGGAACTGGGCCGCCTGGCCGTCGAGCGCCTGGTGGCGCGGCTGCAAAAATCTGACGACACGCCGCCTGTGCAAGAGGCGCTGCCGGTCGCCCTGGTCGAGCGCGATTCGTGCCGGCGGCTGGCGTAAGCGGAGACGGTGCTCATGAAGAAGACAGTCTTGTTGAACCAACCGCTGTCGAGCGTCATCGCCGGGCTGGGCCACCTGGATTCGCTGGTCATCGCGGACGCCGGGCTGCCCATCCCGTCAGCGACCCGGCGCATTGACCTGGCCGTGAGCCAGGGCATCCCGCCCTTCCTGGACGTGCTGCGGGCGGTGTTGGCCGAGATGCAGGTGCAGGGCGCGGTGATCGCCAGCGAGATGGCCAGCCGCAGCCCGGCCATGCACGCGGCGTTGCTGGCTGCGCTGGGCAGCGTGCCGGTGACGACGATCCCGCACGAGGAGTTCAAGGCGCGGACGGCAGCAGCGCGGGCGGTGGTGCGCACCGGCGAGTTTACCCCTTATGCCAACGTGATTTTGATCGCAGGAGTAACCTTTTGATCGCGGCCAAAACCTTCCCCAAAGAGATCAACTGGCGCGTGTTCTTCCAGCGTTACGGGCTGCTGCTGTCGCTGATCCTGCTGTGCATTGTCCTCAGCCTGGCTTCGGATCGCTTCCTGACCAGCAGCAACCTGCTCAACGTCCTGCGCCAGTCCTCGATCAACGGCATCATCTCGATAGGCATGATGCTGGTTATCCTCACGCGCGGCATTGACCTGTCGGTGGGGTCGGTGCTGGCGCTCTCGACGGTGATCGGCGTGGACATGCTCAAGAACGAGGGGATGCCGGTGGTGCAGGCGATAGGCATCTGCCTGCTGGTGGGGGCCGCCGCCGGCGCGGTGAACGGCGTGCTGGTAAGCTGGTTGAACATCCCCCCCTTCATCGCCACACTGGGCATGATGACCTTCGCGCGCGGCGCGGCCAAGTTCTACACCGACGGCCAGCCGATCAGCGGGCTGGACGAGCTTGGTCAGGGCTTTCGTTTGCTGGGCACCGCCGAGCCTTTGGGCATTCCCATGCCGATCATCGTTGCCGCGTTGGTGTTCCTGGCCGGGTACGTCCTGCTCAACCATATCCCGTTCGGACGCTACATCTTCGGCCTGGGCGACAACGAGGAGGCGGCCTACCTGTCTGGGCTGCCCGTGCGCCTGATCAAGATGTTCGTCTATGTGGCGGCGGGGGCGCTCTCTGCCCTGGCCGGGATCATCCTGGTCGGGCGGCTCAACTCCGCCCAGCCGACGGCGGGCGAGATGTACGAGTTCGACGCCATCGCCGCAGTAGTCGTGGGCGGCACCAGTTTCGACGGCGGCGAGGGAACGATCATGGGCACGTTGATCGGCGTGCTGATCATCGGCATCATTGACAACGGCCTGAACCTGCTGGACGTTTCCTCGTTCTACCAGGACATCACCAAAGGAGCGGTCATCGCGCTGGCGCTGCTGCTCCATCGCGCCATTCGCTGACGTTCATGGACGTCGCAGTGCCAGGTGGCAGAAGGAGGTGAGCAATCTGCTATTCGCGCGTTCTTTGAGTTCACTCACGTATTCACTCGCTTGGCTGTGTGGTGATTGGTTGGAGGGATAAAAACATGTTCCGTAAAAGCATCATGCTAGTGTTGGCTGCGCTGCTGGCGGTCTTCCCGCTGGCGGCAGTGAGCGCCCAGGACGAGCCGCTGACCATCGGTCTGTCGCTGTCCACGCTCAACAACCCGTTCTTCGTCACGCTGCGCGACGGCGCGCAGGAGACGGCTGCGGCGCTGGGCGTCGAGCTGATCGTGCTCGACTCGCAGGATGATCCGGCGACCGAAGCGGCGAACATGGAAGACCTGATCGCCCAGGGTGTGGATGCCATCCTGGTCAACCCGACCGATGCCGATGCCATCGTGCCCTCGATCCTGGCCGCGAATGAAGCGGGCATCCCCGTCTTCACCATTGACCGCGGGGCTTCTGGCGGCGAAGTGGTCAGCCACATCGCTTCGGACAACGTGGCCGGTGGCCGCATGGCCGCCGCCTTCCTCTGCAATGCGCTGGGCGGCACGGGCAAGGTTGTCGAGCTAGAGGGCATCGCCGGCACGTCGGCGGCGCGCGACCGTGGCGAAGGCTTCAACGCCTACATGAGCGAGAACTGCTCCGGCGTGGAGATCGTCGCCCGCCAGACGGCGAACTTCAACCGCGCCGAAGGTCTGACCGTCTTCGAGAACATCCTGCAGGCGCAGGACACCATCAACGGCGTCTTCGCCCACAATGACGAGATGATCCTGGGCGCTATCGAAGCTGCGACTGCGGCGGGCCGCGCGGCGGACATCATCTTCGTCGGCTTCGACGCGGTGGATGACGCGGTGGCCGCCGTGAAGGCGGGCACCCTGGCCGCGACCGTCGCCCAGCAGCCCGCCCTGATGGGCGTGCTCGGCGTCGAGACGGCGGCGGCGTATCTGGGTGGCCAGGCAGTCCCGGCCTACATCCCGGTGGACCTGCGCCTGGTGCAGAAGCTGACGCTCGGCCTGTCGCTGTCCACGCTCAACAACCCGTTCTTCGTCACGCTGCGCGATGGTGCGCTCCAGGCGGCAGCGGAGCTTGGCCCGGTCGAAGTGGTCGTGCTCGACTCGCAGGATGATCCGGCGACCGAAGCGGCGAACATGGAAGACCTGATCGCCCAGGGTGTGGATGCCATCCTGGTCAACCCGACCGATGCCGATGCCATCGTGCCCTCGATCCTGGCCGCGAATGAAGCGGGCATCCCCGTCTTCACCATTGACCGCGGGGCTTCTGGCGGCGAAGTGGTCAGCCACATCGCTTCGGACAACGTGGCCGGTGGCCGCATGGCCGCCGCCTTCCTCTGCAATGCGCTGGGCGGCACGGGCAAGGTTGTCGAGCTAGAGGGCATCGCCGGCACGTCGGCGGCGCGCGACCGTGGCGAAGGCTTCAACGCCTACATGAGCGAGAACTGCTCCGGCGTGGAGATCGTCGCCCGCCAGACGGCGAACTTCAACCGCGCCGAAGGTCTGACCGTCTTCGAGAACATCCTGCAGGCGCAGGACACCATCAACGGCGTCTTCGCCCACAATGACGAGATGATCCTGGGCGCTATCGAAGCTGCGACTGCGGCGGGCCGCGCGGCGGACATCATCTTCGTCGGCTTCGACGCGGTGGATGACGCGGTGGCCGCCGTGAAGGCGGGCACCCTGGCCGCGACCGTCGCCCAGCAGCCCGCCCTGATGGGCGTGCTCGGCGTCGAGACGGCGGCGGCGTATCTGGGTGGCCAGGCAGTCCCGGCCTACATCCCGGTGGACCTGGCGCTCGTCACCGAGTAAGCGACATGAGTATGGGGCTGTGCAGGGGCGCGCTCCTGCACAGCCTTTTCACGTTAGCGAGTAACATGGACAACATACCGCTTTTACAGATGCGGGGCATCAGCAAGGCGTTCCCCGGCGTCCAGGCGCTTCAGAGCGTGGACTTGACCGTGCATCCCGGCGAGATTCTGGCGCTGGTGGGCGAGAACGGCGCGGGCAAGAGCACGCTGATGAAGGTGCTCAACGGGGTGTACGGGGCGGACGCCGGCGAGATTCTCTGGCAGGGCGAGACGGTGACCATCCACTCGCCGCACGATGCCCAACGCCTGGGCATCAGCATGATTCACCAGGAACTGGCCCTCATCCCCTATCTCGACGCTGGCAAGAACATCTATCTGGGGCGCGAGCCGGCGGGCAGGCTGCCCGGAACGGTGGACTGGCGCGGCCTGTACCGGCAGGCGCAGGCCGATCTCGACCGGCTTGGGCTGGGGGTGAGCGTGCGCACGCCGGTGCGCTTCTTCCCCCTCGCCCAGCAACAGATGATCGAGGTGGCTAAGGCGCTTTCGATGGACGCGCGCCTGATCGTCATGGACGAGCCGACCTCCTCGTTGACCGACCGCGAAGTGGAGACCCTGTTCGGCCAGATGCGCGCGCTGCGCGCCCAGGGCGTCGCCATCATCTTCATCTCGCACCGGCTGGAGGAAGTGCTGCACATCGCCGACCGGGTGACGGTGCTGCGCGACGGGCAGCTTGTCGGCACGCGCCCGGTGAACGAGCTAAGCACCGACGACATCATCCGCATGATGGTCGGGCGCGAGATGGGCCAGATTTTCGAGCGGCGCAACACCCCACCAGCCGATGAGGTGGTCCTCGAAGTGCGCGGGCTGAGCCGGGGCGAGCGCGTGCGCGACGTCAGCTTCACGCTGCGCAAGGGCGAGATTCTGGGCGTGGCCGGGCTGGTCGGCGCGGGCCGCACTGAGCTGGCCGAAGCGATCTTCGGCGCGCGCCCGGCCACCGCTGGCACGATCCGGTTGGACGGGCAGCCCCTGCGCATCCGCCGCCCGCAAGAGGCGATCCGCAGTGGCATCGGCTTCGTGCCGGAGGACCGCAAGCGCCAGGGGCTGTTCCTGCGCATGTCGGTGGCGGCCAACGTGGTCATGGCCGTGCTGCGCCGCCTGACGCGCGCGTTGTTCATTCGCTGGTCGCAGGTCGAGCAGATCACCAGCGATTTCGTGACGCGGCTGGACATTCGCACGCCCTCGACGGCGCAGCGCGTGCGCAACCTGAGCGGCGGCAACCAGCAGAAGGTGGTCATCGCCAGGTGGCTGACGCTCGACCCGAAGGTGCTCATCCTCGACGAGCCAACGCGCGGCATTGACGTGGGGGCCAAAGCGGAGATTTACCGGCTGATGAACCAGCTTGCCGAGCGCGGCGTGGGCATCCTGATGATCTCCTCAGAGTTGCCCGAAGTGATGGGCATCAGCGACCGTATCCTGGTCATGCACGAGGGGCGGCTGGCGGGCGTCTTCGACGCGCGCACCGCCACCGAAGACGCGCTGATGAACGCGGCGACGGGCATGAACGCGAGCTAGAGAGAAGCAAAGCGACTGATGAGCGCATTAACATCTGTTCCCTGGCAACAAACGCTGGCCAACGTACTGCGGCGCAGCATCGTGCTGTTGGTGCTGGTGGGGCTGGCCCTCTATTTCGAGTCGGAGACCGGACGCTTCCTCACCAAGCAGAACCTGACCAACGTGGCGCAGCAGAACGCGCACATCATCGTCGTGACGGTCGGCATGGCGCTGGTCATGCTCGCTGGCGGCATTGACCTGTCGGTTGGCTCGATTGCGGCGCTGGGCGGGGCGTTGTCGGCGGGGCTGGTCGTGCGCAGCGGCGTGCCGCTGGAACTGAGCGTGCTGTTGGCCCTGGCTGTGGGCTTCGGCCTGGGCCTGGTCAATGGCGCGCTGGTCGTGTTCGGCAAGCTGCCGCCCTTCGTGGCTACCCTCTCCATGATGGGCGTGGCGCGCGGGCTGATGCTGCTTTACACCAGCAAGAAGCCGATCTCCATCGCCAACGTGGACGCCTACACGTTCTGGGGGCGTGGCTCGGTGGCGCTGCCCGTGCTCGGCGATGTGCCCGCGCCGGTGCTGGTGGCGCTGGCCATCATCGGCCTGGCGGTGCTGCTGCTCACCCAGACACGTTTCGGGCTGCACATCTACGCCATCGGCGGCAACGAAGAGACGGCCCGCCTGGCTGGCGTGCCCGTCAACCGCATCAAGCTGCTCACCTACGGCATCAGCGGGTTGCTGGCGGCCCTGGCGGGCATGTTGCTCACCGCCCGGCTCTACTCGGCGCAGCCGCGCATCGGCGTGGGGCTGGAACTGGAAGCCATCGCCTCGTCCGTGCTGGGCGGGGTCAGTCTGTTCGGCGGCGTGGGCAACATTCCCACTGCGGTGATTGGCGCGCTGCTGATCGGCGAGCTAGGCAACGGCATGAACATGCTGCGCGTCGAGTCCTACCAGCAGGAGATGATCAAGGGCCTGGTGCTGGTGGCGGCGGTGACAGTGGATATGTACACCAAGCGCCTGGAGCGGCGTAGCTGACGGCGTGGCGCGCGCAGGCACGCGCCAGCAGGAACAGCATGACCACCATCCGGGATGTAGCGGCTGAAGCGGGCGTCTCCATCGCCACCGTCTCGCGCGTGATCAACGGGACGGGCTACGCCAGCGAGGAGGCCCGCCAGCGCGTCCGCGCAGCGATGCGCAAGCTCGCCTACCACCCCAACGCCATCGCTCAGGGGTTGCGCCGCCAGGCGACGCATTCGGTCGGCGTCCTGCTCCCACGCATCAACGAGCCGTACTTCAGCACGCTTGTCTTCGCCATCGAGAAGACGCTGTTCGCGCACGGCTTCCGCACGTTGTTCTGCAACACGGAGGAGAACAGCGCCAAAGAGGACGACTACGTGACCATGCTGCTCGGCCAGCAGGTGGATGCCGTCGTGTATTTCGTGGCCGCCGAAGACCGCCGTCCACACGTCGAGCGGCTGATCGAACGCGGCATCCCGGTCGTGCTGCTGGAACGATCCTTGCCCGGCCTGCCCGTCAGCGAAGTGCGCGTCACCAACGAGCAGGGTGCCCGCGACGGCGTGCGCCACCTGCTGAACCTGGGCCACCGGCGCATTGCCGTGATCAGCGGCAGCCTGGAGATGATCCCGCACGACCGCGTGCGCGGGGCGCAGCGGGCGCTCGACGAGGCGGGCGTGCAGGGAGAGGTGCGCATCATGGGTGGACTGCCCGACTTCGAGACCGGGCACGCGGCGGCGCTGAGCCTGCTGCGCGGCGCAGACCGGCCCAGCGCCCTCTTCGCCCTCACCGATTCGATTGCCGTCGGCGCGCTGCACGCCGCCGACGAACTGGGCCTGCGCGTGCCCGCCGACGTGTCGGTGATGGGCTTTGACGACATCCCGCTGGCGTCGTTCATCATCCCGCCGCTGACGACCATCGCCCAGCCGATCTACGCCATCGGCGAGACGGCGGCGACCATCCTGCTCGCCCAGTTGGGCGAGCCGCAGTCCCCGCCGCAATCGGTGCTGCTGCCCACGTCGCTGGTCGTGCGCCGCTCGACGGCCCCGCCCGCGCCCTAGAACTTTCAACCCCTATCCCCCAGCCCCTTTCCCCGCAAGCAGGGAAAGGGGAGCGATTTGCCCCTCCCCGCCAGCGA
>CAYNHD010000059.1:0-13815 GCA_964396775.1 uncultured Thermoflexus sp.
GGGTATACTTCAATTCGTTCAATATTTAACTGATTTCTCGATTAGTTCGCCAACAGTATGACACGCGGAGAGGGGGCGGCGAGGCGCGTTAGCGCCGGGCGGGGGTGAGGTCAATACTGGTCAGCAGAATCAAGAGCGTGGGCAAGTAGGCTATAATGGCTGGGGGGGCCGGCTGGTCGCCGGATGGTAGCAGCGGGTACGAGTCTCAGGAGAGAGGTGTCTATGCAACTTCTGGTCACAGGGGGAGCAGGGTTTCTGGGCAGCGCCCTGGTGCATAGGTTGGTCAGCCTGGGGTACAGCGTGCGCGTGCTCGACGACTTGAGCGCAGGCGATCCGGCCCGGCTGCCCCCGCAAGCCAGCTTCATGCGCGGCGACGTGAACGATCTGCCGCGCCTGTGGACGCTGCTGCATGATGTCGAGTGCGTCTATCACCTCGCCGCGAGGGTTAGCGTGCCGGAGAGCGTGCGCTTCCCGCGCGAGTACAACGCGGTCAACGTCGGCGGCACGGTCAGCCTGTTGGAAGCAGTGCGCGATGCCGGCGTGCGGCGGCTGGTGCTCGCCTCGTCCGGCGCGATCTACGGCGACCAGCCCATTCAGCCCTTGCGCGAAGACCTGACCCCGCTCCCGCTCTCGCCCTACGCCGTGAGCAAGCTCGCCGCCGAGCACTATGTTGGACTCATCGGGCGTCTGGCGGGCCTGGAGACGGTCTGCCTGCGCATCTTCAACACCTACGGGCCAGGCCAGCAGCTTCCGGTGGCGCACCCGCCGGTGATCCCTCATTTTCTGCACCAGGTGTTGGGGCGTGGCTCGCTAGTGGTGCACGGCACGGGCGCGCAAACGCGCGATTTCGTTTATGTGGACGATGTGGTGGACGCCCTGGTAGCGGCGGCGACCGCGCCGGATGTGAACCAGCGCGTGATCAACGTCGGCAGCGGGGTCGAGACGAGCGTCAACGACCTGGTGCGCCAGATCGAGACAGTCACCGGGCAGGAGGCGCACGTGCTGCGCGTCAGTGAGCAGAGCAGCGGCGTCTCGCGCATGTGCGCCGACCTGACGCTGGCCCGCGACCTGCTGGGCTGGACCCCCCACGTGTTCCTGGAAGAGGGACTGCGCCGCACCCTTGCCGAAGACAGGCGCTTTGCCGGGCGCACCACGAACGACCCATGAGCGCCGGGAGCCTCACCCCGCCTCGCTGCGCTCGGCATGTCCCTCGTGGAGAGGGGGCGGCGAGGCGCGTTGCGCCGGGCAGGTCTCCACAGGGCGTATGGCCATACGCCCCTACACGGGCAGGCGCACGAAGATCAGACTTCCGAAGTCTTCGAAGACTTCGGAGGTCTAGTGCGGTACAATACCCCTCCCCTGGCCCCCTCTCCGGCCAAGCCAGGGAGGGGCAAAACGCCCCAACCAGCGGCCAAAGTCCCCCTCTCTAGCTCGGCTGGAGAGGGGGATTGAGGGGTGAGGCCCGCACAGCCAGTTAAGTTACACATATGGGCGTATTGTAGTACGCCCCTACCTGACAGGTTCTGCACATACCCCACAAAGTAGGCGAATAGACAAGAGAAAAGGGTCATGATACTCTTAATATTGAAGGTACACGAATAGACAAGGAGAGAGCTATGATCGCGCGCAAGATGTTGATCGTACTGGTAACGCTGTGCAGTCTGCTCGTCCCACTGGGCGTCTCGTCTGCCCAGGACATGCCGGATTTCGTCGCCCAGATTGAGACCGAGGACGTGATGACCCACGTGCGGGCGCTGTCTGTGGCGATTGGCGCGCGTCCGATGGGCAGCCCGGCTGAGGGTCTCGCCGCCGGTTACGTCGCCGCCGCCCTGTCTGACTGGGGCTATGAGGTTACGGTCGAGGAATTCAACGCCACAGCCCCCGCCGAAGAAGAGGACACGCCGGGCACGCCGATTGTCTCGCGCAACGTGATCGGCGTGCGGCCCGGCGACGAGAAGCTGGTCGTCGTTGGCGCGCACATGGACTCGGTGCTGGTAGGGACTGGCGCGGGCGACAATGCCTCCGGCGTGGCTGTGATGCTGGCCACGGCCCGCGCGCTGGCCAGTCTTGACACGACGCACACACTCGTCTTCATCGCCTTCGGTGCAGAGGAAGGCGGCGACCCGCCCGGCGCGGAAGTCTACGTCGAGGGCCTGGGCGACGCTGCCAGCAACATCATCGCCATGCTCAACATTGATTCGGTCGGCGTCGGCACAGAATTGAATGTCTACGCCGGGGCGACGATCACCTGGCCGGAGGAGGAGGACGCCGCGCCGACCATCGAGGGCGGGCCGGTCTGGGTGCGCGACCTGGCGCTCGATCTGGCCGCGGAGATGGGCCTGCCTTTCAACACATCTCCGGCGGAAACGTGGGGAGGCTTCACCGGCGACTGGAGCGATCACTATGCCTTCGTGCTGGCCGGTGCGCCGGTCGCCTACTTCGAGGCGTGGCAGTGGGCCGGCGCGGAAGACCCCTGGTGGGGCCAGGAGACCGCTGAAGGTGACGTGATGCATAGCGAGGGCGACGTGTACGCGGCGGTCGTGCCGGAGAAGGTCGAGATGACGGCGGAAGTTGTCGCCGCGACGACCTACGCGATTGCCACGGGGATGGCAGGGCCGGAGTAGTCGGGACTAGTTGTTGCGTGTACGGACTTCAGAAGCAGGAGTCTCGCTCAATAAGGCGGGACTCCTGTACGCTATGGACCTAATCCTAGATCGTGTACACGTATGCCTGTTCAATCAATCCCAGGACATAATCTAGGTCTTTGGCATCCTGGAATTTGACCGAAACATCACCGGTACCCCAGTGTCCGACAGACGACACATCGCGGGCCATTCCGCGCGGATCGTGGAGTTCAGAATATGGGATGTCCAGGAATAACTTGAGTCCCTTAGCCTGAACTTCTACTTCCACAAAGTTCTTTCCGTGACGGTAACTTATATACAGCTTGTTGACCGTCTCAACGATCTCGGCATCTGCGCTACCAAGTCTAAGTATTCCCTCTCGTAGCGAGAAGAATAAATCTCTTGTATGCTCCGATCTGCGCCCTAAGTGATGCTCAAGTTCATAGACTGCTTGCTTTTGTTGTTCCTCCACAATCTCCGGTAATGCTGCGTCAACTGTTTCCTCTGTGACCAGCTCTCTCTTCTGACTTCTGGTAGCGTAAAGTGTCTCCAGAAACAGGAATTGACCTTCGTATAGCCGGTAGGTCCATAACTCAATATTGGACCCAATTCGGTTCACAGCGTACTTGTCGTAGTCGGTGAATTCTTCAGCAACAAGAATTAACCGGGGATGATCCCAGTTGATCTGATCAGTCACGTGTTCGCCAAGCTGTCTTTGAGCAGCTATGACGAAATCACCCTTATGATCCACCAGCCAATCGAGATAGAACAGGCCCTGGTTGATCACGTTATCTCGCTGGCTGCGCTTGTACTCTATGATCGTGGGAGAACCGTCCTGATCCAGCCCCAACGTGTCAATTCGTCCAGGTTGCCGCCCACCAGTTGAAAATTCGGAGGCGATGAACCGGACACCAAACAACTGGGGTAGATTGGCCTCGCACAGGCGCTGTAGTTCCTTCTCCAGGCTGAACCGACTGGCTCTGAGTTGGCGAATATCCTTCTCTTGGATGGCGTATAATGGCATCGGTATGAACTTTCTCTATTTCTCGG
Organism: uncultured Thermoflexus sp.; assembly: GCA_964396775.1. Classification (GTDB taxonomy): domain Bacteria; phylum Chloroflexota; class Anaerolineae; order Aggregatilineales; family Aggregatilineaceae; genus UBA2029. Next base: position 3,675 of record CAYNHD010000059.1, read on the forward strand.
CCTCACATCCATTTTATGATTATGTCCATCAGCGCACAATCGAGTTTTTCGGTTCGGCACCTCGCTTGCTATACTGTCCGAATCGCGCACAACATTACTCTGTTGAGCTAACCTGTGACTGATTCCACACTCTCCGCCCGCGCGCTGACGGGCGGGCAGATCGCCCGCGCCGCCTCCGTCGTCATGCTGGCCTTCGTGGCCAGCGCCGTGCTCGGCGTGGTGCGCCAGGCGGCGATCAACGCGGCGTTCGGCGCGGGGGCGGCGCTCGATGCCTTCATGGCCGCGCAGCGCGTGCCGGAGACGCTCTTCGTGCTGGTGGCGGGCGGGGCGCTCGGCTCGGCGTTCATCCCCGTCTTCACCCGCTTCCTGGCTAGCGGCGACGAGTCCGGCGCGCAGCGGCTGGCCAACGGCGTGATCACCCTGCTGATCGCGGCCTCGACGGCGCTGGCGGCGCTGGCCTTCGCCCTGGCCGGTCCGCTGGCGCGCGAGCTGCTCGTGCCGGATGCGGCGCCCGCCACGCAGGCGCTCACCGCGGAGCTGATGCGCATCATGCTGCTGACGGTGATCATCTTCGGCGTCAGCGGGCTGATCATGGGCGTGCTCAACGCGCACCAGCATTTCCTGGCCCCGGCGCTGGCCCCCAGCCTGTACAACGTCGGGCTGATCTTCGGCGCGTTGGTGCTGGCGCGCGGCGGGAACATTCACGGGCTGGCCTGGGGCGCGGTGATCGGCGCGGCGCTGCACCTGCTGGTGCAGCTTCCCGACCTGATCAGCCTGCGCTTTCGCTACCGCCCGGCGCTGAGCCTGAGCATCCCCGGCGTGCGCGAGGTGCTGCTGCTGATGGGGCCGCGCGTTTTGGGCTTGGGTGTGGTGCAGGTCAATTTCTGGGTGAACACGGCGCTGGCCTCCGGGATGGTTGAGGGCAGCGTGACGGCGCTGACGACGGCCTTCGTGCTGATGATGACCGTGCTGGGCGTCGTCGGGCGCAGCGTGGGCACGGCGGTCTTCCCCACGCTTTCCACACTCAGCGCGCAGCACAATGCCGAGCACTTCCGGCGCACGCTGTCCGGCGCGTTGCGCGGCGTGTTGTTCCTGTCCATTCCGGCGGGGATCGGGCTGGCCGTGCTCAGCGAGCCAACCGTTGCGCTGCTCTTTGAGCGCGGCGAGTGGACCGCCCGCGACACGGCGGGCACGGCCTGGGCGCTGGCTCTCTTCAGCGTGGGGCTGGCCGGGCACAGCGTCCTCGAAATCCTGGTGCGGGCCTTCTACGCGCTGCACGACACCTGGACGCCGGTCAAGGTGGGCACGGCGACCATGCTGCTCAATATCGCCCTGTCGCTGGCGCTGATCTACGCGCTCGGCTACCCGGACACGACCGAGTTCGCGCGCGGGCCGATTGGCGGGCTGGCGCTGGCCATGTCCATCGCCACGGCCATCGAGAGCGCCGTGCTGTGGGCCATGCTGCGCGGGCGCGTGGGCGGTCTGGACGACCGGCGCGTGTTGGGCAGCGCGGCGCGGACTCTGCTCGCCTCAGCGATCATGGCGGCGGCGCTGGGTGTGTACCTGGCCCTGCTGCCGGGCCTGCCGCGATTGCTCCTAGCCGGCGGGGGGATGATTGTGGGCGTGGCGGTGTTCTGGGGGGCGGCGCTGGCCCTGCGCGTCGAGGAGGCGGCGATCCTGCCGCGCGCAGTGTGGCGGCGGCTGCGGCGCTGATGCGCCCGCAAAACAAAACGCCCCACAGCGTCACGCTGCGGGGCGTCTGGTTGCCAGGTAGTCAGCGCCTAACGCTGGCGCACGACCTCGGTGGCCTGCAGGCCCTTCGGGCCGTTGGAGATCGCGAATTCCACGCGATCACCCTCGTTCAGCTCGCGGTAGCCATCGCCGGTGATGCCGGAGAAGTGCACGAACACGTCCGGGCCATTCTCGCGCGCGATGAAGCCGTAGCCCTTCTGGGCGTTGAACCACTTCACGGTACCTGTCTCACGTTCTGCCATTGCGAAGTTCCCCTTCCCTATGGAAGTTAAAGATGGACGATGCTGTAGGGTGAGGAGCGAGCAGGACGCATGAAAATACCGTCGTGACGAGTTGTCACCACGGTATTGTTGTGCCGTTTAGCTGAACAACCTCTACACTACGCAGCGTATCATACACCCGCTGCAAAAGGGCGTCAAGGGCCAGTTTTGAGGGACGGGGTGCCTTTCGCGATGAGGCGAAATCTCTGAACCGCAGAGAGACGCAGAGGACACAGAGGACACAGAGAAGAACATGAGACACTTCGCTTTTCTCTGCGCTCTCTGCGCCTCGGCGGTGATGTTCTGCGCGATCAGAAAAAGGAACGCCCCGTGTCTTGCAACGCGGGGCGTGAGTGTGCTAAGCGATGAAGTGCTGGTTAGCGATTGCTCTGGCGCACTACGTCGCTGGCCTGCAGGCCCTTCGGACCCTGGGTGATGGTGAACTCAACACGCTCGCCCTCGTGCAGCTCGCGGTAGCCGCTGCCGGTGATGCCGCTGTGATGCACGAAGACATCAGGGCCGTTCTCGCGGGCGATGAAGCCGTAGCCCTTCTGGGCGTTGAACCACTTGACGGTGCCGGTGACACGCTCGGACATGGTGAAGGACTCCTTCCCTCAGATAAAGGTGGTTGCTGATGGTGTAGTTGAGAGAGGAGTTGCCTACGGGTCGTACAAAACCGCGCGCTGTAGAATCAGTTGCGCGCGGTTATGGGGCCGAGTTCGAACAACCTCTTCACTACGTCCCTCATCATACTTCAGGATACGCGGCGCTGTCAATGGGTCTCTTCCGAGACCTCCCAGGGTAATCGCATCAAGACTCTCCGCGCATCAGCCAGTTGACCTCACCCCCCCCCGGCGCTACCGCGCCGCGCTGCCCCCTCTCACGCGCGATCCTGTTGGCGAAATGCCTCCGTCGGGGCGTATGGCCATCCGCCCCGCCAGACTTCCGAAGTTTCCAAAACTTCGGAAGTCTGCTGTAGGGCCGGGCGTAGCTTTGCAGCGCCCCTGCCTGACGGGTTTTGCACACACCCGACAAGAGCAACCACTTGACAAAGCGCCCCAAAGTGTGCTTAAATCGGTTTAGTAAACCGGTTTATATTATGGCTCCGTTCCACGCCATCGAAAGGAGTCGGCCTACTCAGCCTCGCTCGTCCCCCTATACGCCCGTTACACCTTCCGCCTGTTGAGAGTTTTGAGGAGCATGAGAAAGACATGAAGCGCACCGCACTACCTCTGGTACTCGTGGCTCTCCTTGCAGCCGCCTTCGCGTTGCAGGGCGTTGGCTTTCTGGGCGTGGCCCGCGCTCAGGAGCCGATCAAGCTGACCTTCTGGAATTACTGGGATGGCAAGAACGGCGAAGTGATCCAGGCGCTTGTGGATCGCTACAATGCCGAGCACCCCGAGGTCGAAATCGAGAATGTCTTCATTGGCTGGGGCGAGTTGCTGCCCAAGCTGCAACTGGCCGTCACTGGCGGAGACACTCCCGACCTCGCCGCCGCCGATATGGTCTGGATGCCGTTCCTGGCGAACTCCGGCGCGCTGACCCCGCTCAACAGCTTCATCGAGGCCTCCGGCACCGACATCGCCGACTTCTATCCCGCGCTGCTCGCGGTGAACACCTACGGCGACCAGTACTATGGCCTGCCAGTCAGCACCAACAACCTCGAGCTATTCATCAACAGCGACCTCTTCGCAGCGGCTGGCCTCGACCCGGCTGTGCCGCCGACTACCTGGGCCGAGCTTCAGGATATGGCCGTGCAATGCGCCAACCCTGATCAAGGCATCCTCGGCCTCGAACTCTACACCCAGCCCGGCGAGGGCCTGACCTGGCAGTTCCAGGTCTATCTGTGGCAGGCTGGTGGCGACTTCCTGACCGACGACCTGACGGCAGCCGCCTTCAACTCTGAGGCCGGCCTGAAGGCGCTCAACTACTGGCTGGGCCTGATCGATTCGGGCGCGTACACGCTCTCTGACTGGGGGCTGTTCGGCCAGGGTCAAGCCTGCATGGTGATGGATGGCTCGTGGATGGTCGGCATCTGGGCCGAGACCGCTCCGTTCGCGTGGACGACGGCCAAAATGCCCTACCCGGAAGACGGCGAGCCAGCCACCAACATGGGCGGCGAGCACATCTTCATCATGGCTTCTGACGAGGCCAGGCAGCAGGCGGCCTGGGACTTCATCAACTGGTTCACCAGCCCTGAGGTCCAGCTTGAGTGGGACCAGCAAACCGGCTTCATGCCCGTCCGCGACTCCGTTGCCACCAATGAAGCCTATCGCGCCTGGATCGAGGAAACCGAGCCGCGTCTGCTGCCCTTCGTCGAGATGCAACAATACGCGCACAACCGCCCGCCCGTCCAGCAGTACGCCGAGCTTTCGGATGCTTTTTCAGCGGCCATCGAGCGCGCTCTCTACAGCCAGCTAAGCCCTGAAGAGGCACTGGCCGAAGCTGAGGCCGCCGTGAACGATCTGCTTCAATAGTTGCGACTCTTGCCGGCTGGGGGCAGACTACCTGCTCCCAGCCTTTTCCCTGATCCTGGGCGAGGTTTCCAGATGTCCATCGTGGCTCCGCTGCGCGCGCGTTGGCGTCAGGCCAACCGGCAGGGCGATCTCTCTGCTGCGGCGCTGGCTCTTGCGCCGGCGGTGCTGCTCTTCGCCGTTTTCAACATTTACCCGCTGCTCTATTCGGGCTACCTGAGCTTCATGGAGTGGGACGGTTTCAGCCCGCAGCGCACCTACGTCGGGCTGGAGAATTACCAGTCCATCTACGAGTCCGCCCAATTTCGCAACGCGCTGAGCGTCACCCTGAAGTACATGGTCGGGGTCACCGCCCTGGGGGTGGCGTTGGGGCTGGTGATCGCCATGCTGCTTAATTCCGGCATTCGCGGCCAGAACATCTACCGCATGATCTACTTTCTGCCGGTGGTCACGTCCACCGTCGCGGCGGCTGTGGTCTGGCGCTACCTGATGACGCCTGGCATAGGTTACGCTGACGTGTTCCTGCGCAATGTGGGTCTGACGCCGCCCTCCCCCACCTGGCTGCGCAATCCCACCTGGGCGCTGCGCATCGTGATTCTGGTCGGCCTGTGGAAACGTCTGGGGTTCAATATCGTCGTCTTCCTGGCCGGCCTGCAAAATATCCCTAAAGACTACTACGAAGCGGCCACCGTGGATGGGGCCGGAGTCTGGGCACGCTTCCGGCATATGACCATCCCGCTGATCGCGCCCATCACCCTCATGCTGGTCATCATGTCGCTCATTGACGCCTTCCTGATCTTCGACGTGGTGTACGTGATGACCGAGGGCGGGCCGGTGGGCACAACCGAGGTTGTAGGGTTCTTGTTGTACCGCCAGGCGTTCCACTATTTCAACCTGGGCACGGCCTCGGCGATGGGCTGGGTGATTTTCGCCATCGTCTTCACCGCTACGTTGATCCTGTGGAAGTTCTTCGGCGTGCGGGAGTCCGGCTTATGAGCGCAGCGAGCACCTCCCTGGCGCGCGCGATCCGGCTCCATGCAGGGCGGCTGCCATGGGGCAGGCTGCTGATCCACGCCACGCTGATCGGCGGGGCGCTGGTGATGGTCATCCCCTTCCTGTGGATGCTCACCCTGTCGCTCAAGCCGGCGGCGCTCACCCACCAACCCCCCTACCTGATCCCCACGCACTTCGAGGTGGCTAACTACGAGAAGGCGTGGCAGGCGGCGCCGTTTGCGCGCTATTACCTGAACACGCTGGTAATGACCGTCGGGATTGTGCTGGGGCAGGTGCTCCTCTCGTCGCTGGCGGCCTACGCCTTCGCCCGGCTCCGGTTCCCTGGGCGTGAGGTGCTGTTTCTGATCTTCCTGGCGACGATGATGATCCCGCTCTACGTCATCCTGATCCCCTCCTACCTGATCATTGATTGGCTTGGCTGGATCGACTCCTATGCGGCTCTGATTGTGCCGCGCCTGGTGAGCGTTTTCGGCATCATTCTGTTGCGGCAGTACTACCAGGGCATCCCGCGCGAGCTGGACGAAGCGGCAATGATTGATGGCGCCAGCCGTCTGGGTATCTGGTGGCGGATTATCCTGCCGCTTTCCGGCCCTGGGCTGGCGACGCTCGGCATTTTCGCCTTCATGTTCGCCTGGAACGACTTTCTGTGGCCGCTGGTCGTGATCAACGATCCGGACATGCGCACCGTGCAGCTTGGCCTGGCCATGTTCCAGGGCCGCTATGGGACGCAATGGACGCTGCTCATGGCGGGCACGGTCACCGCGACGCTGCCCACACTGATCGTCTTCTTGATCGGGCAGCGGTGGTTCATTCAGAGCGTCGCTCAGTCGGGCGTGAAAGGGTAGCGCGATGATCGAGCACTGGTCAGCGCCCGAATGGGCACGTGAACGGGTCTTCTACCAGATATTCCCGGATCGCTTCTTCAACGGCGATCCGGCCAACGACCCGCCCGGAACCGTGCCCTGGGACAGCCTGCCGACCCGCGACAACTTCTTCGGCGGTGACCTGACCGGCATCCGCGCGAAGCTCGATTATCTGGAGCGGCTTGGCATCGGCGCGTTGTACCTGACGCCGTTCTTCCGGGCGCGCACCAACCACCGCTACGACACATCCGACTACCTGCAGATCGATCCAGCCGCCGGGAGGCTGGACGACTTCCGCGCGCTGGTGCGCGTCAGCCACCAGCGCGACATGCGCCTGATCCTGGACGCGGTGTTCAATCACTGCGGCGACGGGTTCTGGGCCTTCGAAGATGTCGTCCAGCATGGGGCGCTGTCACGCTATGCAGATTGGTTCAGCGTCAACTCGTACCCCATCACGATGACGCCGCCCTCCTACCAGACCTGCGGGGGCGCGGCGTTTCTGCCCAAGCTCAACCACGCCGATCCCGCCGTGCGGGACTATCTGCTTAAGGTGGCACGTTACTGGCTGGAACAGGGCGCTGATGGCTGGCGGCTCGACGTGCCCTGGAAGGTGCCGCTGGATTTCTGGCGCGCCTTCCGCGCGGAAGTGCTCAAGGTCAGGCCGGACGCCTACATCGTCGCCGAAACGTGGCGGGGAACCGCTCCCTGGCTGGGAGGCGATACGGTGCACGGAGTGATGAATTACCGCCTGCGCGAGGCAATCCTCGACTACTGCGCCTGGGATCACATGGACGCGGAGGACTTTGACTACGAGCTGGCGCAGTTGCGAGCAGAGCACGGAGCCTCTGCGCCTTATCACCTGACTCTGCTGGGCAGCCACGATACGGCGCGCATCCTCACCGTGTGCGGCGGCGACGCCGAGCGCGCCCGGCTCGCAGCGATCCTGCAATTCACGTATATTGGAATCCCGATGATCTACTACGGGGATGAGATTGGCATGGCGGGCGAGAATGACCCCCTGTGCCGTGCCGGGATGATCTGGGACGAGCGCCGCTGGAATACGCGGTTGTACGAGACGTACCGCCGGCTGATTGCGCTGCGCCGCGCGCACGCCGCCCTGACGCACGGCGGATTCGAGCCGCTCACCGTGTTCAACGCCGTCTACGCCTACCATCGCTTCCAGGACGAGGAGAGTGTGGTGGTCGTCCTCAACCCCAGGGAGGCACGCCAGGAGGTGCGCGTCCCGCTGGGGCGCGCCGCCGGGCGTGCGACTACCTGGGAAGACGCTTTGACCGGGGAGCGTTTCCCCGTGCACGAGGGTATGCTCGTGCTCGCCCATCTCCCCTCGCGGGCCGGGTATGTCCTGCTGCCCCGGAAAGGCGCTCATGACTAAAGTCACCATCTCCGAGATCGCCCGCCGTGCCGGTGTATCCAAGACCGCCGTCTCGTTTGCGTTCAATTACCCTGAGCGTCTGTCCGAAGATACACTGCGCCATATTCTCGCCGTCGCCGAAGAGGCCGGCTACGCGCCCGACCCGGTCGCCAGCAACCTGAAGACGCGGCGCACCGGCTGCATCGGCATCCTGGTTCCGCAGCCGATCCCGATTATGACCCGCAATCCCTACCTGCTGAAGTTTATCGAAGGGGTAGGGGACGTGTGTCATGAGAGCGGGATGTCGTTGATGCTCGTCCCGCCGCTCAAAGGCAGCCTGCGCCGCGCCATTGTGCGCGCAGCAGTGGATGGCTTCCTGACGCTGGGCCTGGAAACGTTCCGCGGGACGATGGTCGTGCTCCAACAGCGCGGCGTGCCCTTCGTCATGGTGGATAGCGACCCCACGCCCGAAATCCCATGCGTCAACATTGACGACGAGGGAGGGGCCTATGCCGCCATGTCCTACGCATTGGCGCGGGGGCACAGGCAGATCGCCATTTTCGGCATCCGCTCCGGCCACCACGGTGACTATCACAAGTACGCCGGGACGCTCCAGCGGCGCATCACCGGCTATGCGCGCGCGCTGGCGGAGCGCGGGTTGTCTCTGGACGACCCGAATATCCATCTGCTCGAATGCGAGTGTGACGCTGCCGGCGGCCATGAGGGGCTGCACGCGCTGTGGCAGTCGCGCTGGCATCCCACGGCCATTGTGGCTATGGCGGATGTGATCGCCATCGGCGTGATGCAGGCCGGGCGCGAGCTTGGTCTTCGTGTCCCCGACGATCTGTCGCTGATCGGCTACGACGACATTGAAGCGAGCAGCCTCACCTGCCCCGCGCTGACGACTATCCGCCAGCCAACGCTAGAAAAAGGGCGCGTTGCGGCGCAGTTACTGCTCCAGCGCATGGAGAGTGGGGCGCTCGAAGCTGAGCACGTGGTGTTGCCGGTCGAGCTGGTCGAGCGCCAGTCGTTCCGAGCGCGCGAGTCCGGCTAATTGCTACCAGGAGAGCGATCCAATCGAGTCTCGGACACGTCCTTGTCCCTACCCATGTTCCGTCCAGAACCGTTGCGAAGCACTATCTTTTTGCTGCCCCGCCTGAAGGTCTTGCGCCGCTCGCCAATGCGCCGCGCAACTCATTCGCAAACAGACCTTCCATCTGGCCAGCCCGCTGCTCGACCGACCGGCGTTCGTCCGCGCCCTGACCTGTGACCAATCCAAACGCCGACCCCCCCCCCTTGACCTTTCAATAGCGGCTGGAGGTCGAGGATACCTGAAGGTCGAGAATGGCTAAAGCTGGTGCGTAGGGGCGTATGGCCACACGCCCCGCCAGGACTTCCGAAGTTTCCAAAACTTCGGAAGTCTATTGTAGGGCCGGGCGCAGCGGAGCAGCGCCCCTCCCTGACGGGTTTTGCACGCACGCGGTCAGTTGGTCGAGAAGAACCGGTACGCCTGGGCCAGGGCGCGGTCGCGCTCCAGGATGGCGTCCAGCAGGGCAACTTCGCGGCGGTAGATGGCGCGCATATCCGCCAGCAGGCTCGCGGCCTCGCTGGTGGCCAGCAGCGACTGTTTCTGCTCCGTCGGAATCTGCACCAGGGAGGCGGCCAGGTACCCTAGTGTCAGCGGGTCTTCTGGCAGCGAAGCGGGGTCAAAGGTCACGCTCTCTGAGGCGCGGGCCAGCACCGCCAGGTAACGCTCCACCCAGGGGCGAAGCTGGCGGCTGGCCTGGATCACGTCTGGAGCCTGAGCGTCGCCCGGTGCCAGCGGCTCGACCGTGCCCACCAGGTAGGGGAGTTCGCGCGACAACGAGACGATGCGGAAACGCTCGCGGCCTACGGCAACGATATTCATGCGCCCATCTTCCAGGCGTTCCACATCGGTGATCTCCGCGCTGCAACCGACGGGATGCGGCTCGGCCAGCGGCCCCAACGCCTCGCGCCCCTCGCGGATGAGCACCACGCCGAACGGCTGCTCGGTCTGAAGACACTGCTCGATCATGAGCCTGTAGCGCGGCTCGAAGATGTGCAGCGTGATCGGCATGTTCGGAAAAAGCACCGTATGGAGCGGGAACAGCGGCAGCCGGTACATGAGCCTTTCCTCGAAGTGGTTGGCAGTGGGTGTCGTCGCGCCACACCTGGCGACCTCTCCGCGACACCGCAGATTTTGGAGATTTTAGACAAAGGGGGCCGGGCTGTCCATTAGAGTTGGCTAAGCAGGTCCACGAACAACCTGTTGCTAGGGGAAGTCCAGGAGTGCGCTGAACGCCTCTCCCCTCAATCCCCCCTCCAGCGAAGCTAGAGCGTGTTATGAACTCCACGCGCTCGGCGCAGCGGGAAGCGCGCAACGCC
>CAYNHD010000060.1:0-7196 GCA_964396775.1 uncultured Thermoflexus sp.
GTCGGCTTGTAGATGCCGGCGATCATCAGCAGCGTGGTCGTCTTGCCGCAGCCCGACGGCCCCAGGAAGGCGACGAACTCGCCGTCTTCTACCGCCAGGGTGATGTCGTCCACCCCAACGACGGTGCCGAATCGCTTGGTCAGGCTCTCAAGCGTGATTCTCATCGCATCATTCTCCCCTACGTGCCACCCTTCGTGCCGCCCGCGTAGATGTTGAGCAGGTACTCCTGGGCGAACACAAAGATGATGAAGACCGGGATCATCTGGAACAGCCCAATGGCGGCCAGCTCGTTCCAGTTCATCGGAGCCGTTTCGTTGGTGCGCTGGCTGATGAACACGGCCAGCGTCGCCGTCTTGGTGCCAATGCTGTACGTCTGCGGGATCAGGTACGCGCCCCAGCCGGAGATGAAGGCGAAGATGCCCAGGGCCAGGATGCCGGGGCGAATCTGCGGCAGCAGAATCTGCCAGAAGGTGCGCCAGCGCGACGCCCCGTCAATCAGCGCCGAACGTTCCATGTCCCAGGGAATGTTGTCGAAAAAGCCTTTCATCAGCCACACGCCCAGCGGCAGCTCGAAGGCAACCATCACCAGCGCGATCCCGCCGCGCGTGTTGAAGCCGAAATAGTCGCCGACGACGGGCACCTTGCCGATGTTGCGCAGCACGAAGAAGATGGCGATCAGCAGCGTCACCGCCGGGAAGCCGTGCAGGATCAGCGTCAGCGAGAGAAATGACCTGCGCCCAGGGAAGTTCATGCGCGACAGGGCGTAGCCCGCCATAGACGATACCAGCAGCACCAGCACCATCATCAGGCTGGCCACGACGAGCGTGTTCAGCGTGATTCGCCAGATGCTGGGGTCAGAACTGGTGCCCTCGCGGGTGAGGAACTCCCAGTTGCGCAGGGTGAAGCCGCCGAACTCGCCTGCCGCGCCAACCGGCAGCAGCCCCTCCGTCCGGTAGGAGAACGAGGCCACAACCAGCCACAGGTAGCCGATGAGCAGCGGCACCATGATCACGACCATCAGCACGTAGGGCGTCAGCCCGCCCGGCCAGACGACCGCCACGCCAGCGATGAACAGCGCCAGAGCCAGGCCCCCGATCAGCGGGGCCAGGCCGACTTCTACTACGGGCACGACCTCGACCGGCACCAATTCCTCTTCGCCGTCGCGCACGATGCGCAGCCCGATCTTGCTCTCGAAGGCGGACAGAGCGATCCTCTCCTTCAGCCCGGCTAGGTCGGTCGGCGCGCGACCAATGGCGATGATCAGGTCGCCAACCTTCAGCCCGGCCTCGTCCGCCGTCCCGCCCTCGACGATCCCGGTGATCAGCACGCCGTCCGCCGTCTGCTCGAACGACATCTCCAGCGATGGCTTCTCAGCGAACGGCCCCACCTGGAACACCCACTGGCCCATCGTGGCGATGCCGTAGACCAGCGCCCCCGCCAGCAGCGCCACGCGCAGCGCCCGCCGCCGGTCGAAGGTGGCCAAGCCGCGCATCTTCGCGCCGCACGTGCCATAAGCGACGAAGGGGGCCAGCAGCGTAAGGGCGCTGGCGATGGCGCGGGTCAGCGTCTCCTCGATCTCCAGGTCCGACCCCAACAGGCCCGGCGCGGCGCGGATCAGCGGCTCCAGCACCTTGAACAGGATCACGCCCACCTGGAAGAAAAGGAGCACCACCAGCGCCGAGAACACCGCCTGGCTGACCAGTTCGCCCGTCGCGGCGCGCCGGTACTCCAGTTCCTCGACGTTGGGCGGCAGCCCTATCCTGGAAGCGCGCGCAGATGCAGCCATCACAGCACCTCGATCTTCGGCTCGGCGACCAACTCGCTAAAGCGGAAAACGCGCATGTAGACCGTCGCCATGACCACGCCAATGACCACCAGCACGACGGCGAACGCCGAGCCATAGCCCCACTGCGCGTTGGCGAAATAGGTGTTCAGCGCGCGGTTGTACGCTGCCAGCGACCATACTTCGTTGTTCGAGGCGGCCCCGCCCTGGTTGAAGAGCAGAATATACTCAAACGAGGTCAGCAGCGAGAGCGTCTGGTAGGTGATCACAAACAGCAACGGCCAGCGCAGCAGCGGCAGGATCACGTAGCGCACGCGCTGCAACAGCGACGACCCGTCCACCAGCGAGGCGTTGAGCAAGTCTTTGGGGATGGACTCGATGGCCGAGGTGAAGATGATCATGCCGAACGACGCGCCGATGAAGCCGTTGAGCATGATGATGAACACCCAGGGGTCTTCCTGGAAATAGTTGGCTTCTGGGCGGCCCAGCAACTCGTTGAACTGGTTGAGGATGCCGAACGGAGAGGAGGCGACGATGCGCTTCCACATCAGGATGTACACCGCCGGCGAGGTGATGCGCGGCAGAATCCACAGCGCGCGGAAGAAGAACCCGGCGCGGCGGTTGATGTGCGTCGTCAGCAGCGAGATGACCAGCCCCAGCCCCACGTTGAACAGCAGCAACGTGAAGAGTACATAGAAGAACGTGTTAAAGAGAATCTTGGGCGCGTATTCGTCGGCGAACATGCGCTCGAAGTTGGCTCCCCAGACGATATAGCGCGGGTCTTGCGACGTAGCCATCTTCAGCACGTCGGTCGTGAAATTGATGGTGGCCAGGTTGGTGATGCTCAGGAACAAAATGAGGATCATCGGGATGAAGAAGAAGAACAAGACAAGCACCCCCGCCGGTGCCAGGAAACCATAAGCGGTCAGCCGGGCGCGGGCCGCCTGGCTGCGGCTGCGCGCTCTGGCTGTCGCCGTTTGTGTCGCGTAGGCCATGATGAACCTCCACACCGCGCTGCCTGCCCCAGGCGAGCACCGGTCACCGGCATAACCGACCAGCCGGAGGCCGCGCACGCGCAAACCTCCGGCTGGTGAACAGCGAACGGAAAAACATGCTGCGCGGACTGGTGCGGCTAACGAATGATGATGTCCGGAATCTCGTTTTGCAGCCGGCTCACCACCACATCGAGCGCTGCCTCAGGCGATAGCTCGCCGCTCTCCACGCTCTGGATGCCGGCCCAGTACGCCTCCGACCAGGCACCCCAGTTTGGGTGGTTGGGGATGAAGGTCGTGTAGTCCAGCATCGCGTGGGCCAGACTCAGGAAGCGGGCGTTCTTGTACTCCTCAGACTCAAGCTGCGCGTTGAGGATACCCAGGTGCGCGCTGCCAATGGCATGGCGGTTGTTGGCCTCCGGCGTGGTAATCGCCGCCAGCAGGGCCATTGCCACGTCCACGTTCTTGCTGCTGCTGCTGACCATGTAGGCCAGGGGGTGGGTCAGCGTGATCGGCTTGCCGGTCTTCATGGCCGGGATCAAGGCAGCGCCGATGTTCTCCCACAGGTAGTCCTCGCCGCCCCGGTCGCCGACGTAGTTCAGCGCCCAGTCGAACCAGAACCAGGTGCCACCGCTGGCAAAGAGCACCTTCTCACCAGGAGCGACCGCCGTGTGCCAGTCTACCCAGGCGATACCCAGGTGCGAGCCGTTCATCACGCCGCGCTCACGGGCGTCGGCGAACTGGGTGTAGACATCGAGCGCAGCCTGCTTGTCGAAGACCATGTTGCCCTCGTCATCCAGCACGCTGCCGCCCATGCCGTAGTAGAAGTACAGCAGGTCGGGGCCGTTCACCGGACGATGCCAGTAGCCGTGCCCCTCTTCGACCACGCCCAACTCGACCGCTTCCTGCGCCGTGTCGAGCATGTCCTCGAAGGTGAACTCACCGGCCATGATCTTGTCCGGCAGGGCCTCGATCTCTTCATCGCTCCAGCCGAGATCGCTCAGCAGGGGCTTGCTGAAGTAGAGCGGGCGGGCCTCGGCGTCCTGCGGGATGCCGTAAATCTTGCCATCGGGTGCTTTCATCGACTCCCACAGGCTGGGCACCACATCGGCGAATTCTGGATAGTTCGGGATCAGGTCATCCAGCGGGATCACGAAGCCGGCGACCGACCAGGCCCCGATGTCCTCGTGGCCCGACAGGATGATGTCCACCGCTTCGCCAGCCTCAGACGAAAGCTGGAACTCCTGCTTGTACGGACCCCAATCCAGGTTGTCCTGGATCAGCTCAAGCTGGAGGTCAATGCCCAGCGCGGCCTCGACCTCGGCCTCGACTTCGGCGAAGTTGTTGCAGCGCCACTCTTCGGTCGCCCCGGCGCGGCAGCGTGCGCGGATGGTCACGGTTTCCTGGGCCGCCGTTGTGGGCACCAGAGCCAACAACAAGGCGGCGATCAACAAGACGGGGACTAAGCGACGAACACTCATCTGTCAACTCCTTTGACAACTAAGACGGTCAGCTATACTCTGCCTTTCTATTGAAGCACACGGCTTTTCGCCGTGCCGCTCACACTACCAACGGCCACACCGCACGGGCAGCTCGCTGCACGCGCACAGATGGAACAGACACACCGTCTGCGAAGTGAGCTCCCCAGGGTGAAAACACGAACAGCAAGGCGGCAATGGAGATATCTCATTGTCTAAGGTATTTTCTTGGGTCAGAATTAAGCCAGCGCTATCGCTCGTTAAAGGTTCGATCACCTTCAACCTGCGGCGCGAGCCACGCCGCGAGCACTGTCCCCGCATCTCGGTATACTGAGCTTACTTGTCATTATAGTTGGCTTGCCCGTTTTCGCCAACAGGCGCAGGGGAGGGGTTCACGAACAAGTTGTTGGGCAATCGTCAGAATGCCCCTATCCCCCGGCCCCTTCCCTCAGCAAAGCTAGGGGAAGGGGAGAACCGCCTGCCAGATCGTCCCCCCTCTAGCTCGGCTGGAGGGGGGACTGAGGGAGGCGTTCAGGGAGCGTTCCTGAACTTCCCTTAGCAACAGGTTGTTCGTGGACCCACAGGAGACGGAACGGACTTGGGACGAGATTTCTTGAACCGCAAAGACGCAGAGGACACAGATGCGGATGCGGTATGAATCGCGGATTGCGGATTGCGAATTGCGAATTGCGAAATGTCGCAAACCTGAAGCGCCCCCGAAAGGTGTCTGATGACCCAACCCAACGTCTTCGTCACCCGCCGCATCCCCGACCAGGGCCTGGCGATGATCCGCCAGGCGTGCGCTGTCACCCTGTGGGAAGACGAACTCCCCCCGCCCTACAACGTGCTGCGGGCCGAAGCCGCCCGCGCCGACGGCCTGCTCACCCTGCTCTCGGATCGCGTGGACGCCCCGTTGCTCGAATCTGCGCCGCGCCTGAAGGTTGTCAGCCAGATGGCGGTCGGCTTCGACAATATAGATCTGGCGGCGGCGACCGCGCGCGGCATCCCGGTCGGCCACACGCCCGGCGTGCTAACCGAGACCACCGCCGACCTGGCCTTCGCTCTATTGATGGCCGCTGCCCGTCGCCTGCCGGAGGCCGAACGCTTCGTGCATGCGGGCAAATGGCGTACCTGGGGGCCGATGCTGTTGCTGGGTCAGGACATTCACGGGGCGACGCTGGGCATCGTCGGCATGGGGCGCATCGGGCTGGCCGTCGCGCGGCGCGCGCAGGGGTTTGGGATGCGCATCATCTACTACAGCCGCCGCGAGTCCGACGAAGCGCGGGCGCTGGGCGCAGAGTACCTGCCGCTGGACGAAGTCTTCGCGCAGGCCGATTTCATCAGCCTGCACACGCCGCTGACGCCGGAGACCTATCACCTGATAGACGACCGCGCCTTCGCCCTGATGAAGCCGACCGCCATTCTGATCAACACGGCGCGCGGTGGCGTGATAGACCCCGATGCACTCTACCGGGCCTTGAGCACCGGCAAGATCGCCGCTGCCGCGCTCGATGTCACCGAGCCAGAGCCGATCCCGCCCGATTCGCCGCTGCTGACGCTGGACAACTGCCTGATCGTGCCGCACATCGGCAGCGCCAGCGTAGCCACGCGGACGCGCATCGCGGTGATGGCCGCGGAGAATCTGCTGGCCGGGCTACGCGGAGAGCGCCTGCCCCATTGCGCCAACCCACAGGTGTATGGGCAAGAGTGAATGGCCCGCCCGCGCACAGAGTGTAGTATCATAGGGGCGGGCCGCTTGTGCGCCTGTCTTTCACTGTCCAGGTGATCAGCGGGGATTCTCCCGCACAAAACAGCTTAGAGGAGATGCTTTATGGCTGAATACACCTTGCCTCAACTCACCGCACCGCCCAAGGTTGGCCCCAACGAAGCCATTCTAGTTGCCAGCGGCGACCTGCGCCTGGCCGCCAATCAGGTCTGCTGGCCTGCCCAGGAAGCGATGGAGAAGGCCATCATCGCTGCCTTTGCCGAAGAGGGCATCACCGTCAAACGCGGGCATCCCTACGATCCGGTGGAGAAGCACGGCTTCATCTCCAGTCAGCGCATGGGCATGGAGGTCTTCAAGAACATTGATCCCGACGCTCGTCTGATCGTCGCCGAAGCGGTGTGGCAGTACAGCCATCATGTGCTGGCCGGTCTGCGCGACCATCGTGGCCCGATCCTCACCGTCGCC
This sequence comes from uncultured Thermoflexus sp., assembly GCA_964396775.1. GTDB lineage: Bacteria > Chloroflexota > Anaerolineae > Aggregatilineales > Aggregatilineaceae > UBA2029. The sequence continues at coordinate 6,445 of CAYNHD010000060.1, forward strand.
AACTGGAGCGGGCAATGGCCCGGCCTGGTGGGCATGCTCAACCTCAACGGCTCGCTGACCAAGGCCGGCGTCAAATACAGCACCATCTGGAGCGAAGACTTCACCGACGAGTTCTTCCGGCGCGGCATCCGCCAGTGGATTCGCGAGGGCAAGATCGATCACGACACCAGCCACGTGCGCGACCTCGATCCCACCCGCCTGCCCGCCCCTGAACGTCAACTGGGCGAAGCGCTGGCCGCGCAGCTCAAGCGCGAGAAAGCCATCCTGGGCGTCTTCGACGAGGGCTGCATGGGCATGTACAACGCCATCATTGACGACGAGCTGCTCAACCCCGCCGGCGTCTACAAGGAGCGACTCAGTCAGTCGGCGCTGGTGGCGGCCATGCGCTTGGTGAGCGACCAGGAAGCGCAAAAGGTGCGCGACTGGCTCGACGCGCGGGGCGTGAAGTTCGTCACCGGCCCCAACGAGGAAACCGACCTGACCGATCGCCAGATTCTCGAACAGTGCAAGATGTACATCGCTGCCGTGCGTATCGCGCACGACTTCGGCTGCGACGCCATCGGCATCCAGTATCAGCAGGGGCTGAAGGACATGGCTCCCGCCTCCGACCTGGTAGAGGGGCTGCTCAACAACGTCGAGCGCCCGCCGGTCTATCACGCGCAGACGGGCGCGGAACTTTACGCCGGGCAGGCCCTGCCGCATTTCAACGAGGTAGACGAGGGCGCAGGGCTGGACGCGCTGGTGACCAACCG
>CAYNHD010000060.1:7296-13793 GCA_964396775.1 uncultured Thermoflexus sp.
GTAGATCGCCCTGACCAGCGAGCCGTTCTGCCATCCACCTTCCGCTTGAGGTACTTTCCAGGCTTCCAGGTCTAGCAGGCATGTCCGCAGCCAATCAGCGAAAGACTCACGCGCTTGCTGCGGTTCGGTCAATGCCAATTCATAGAAACGGCACGGCGGGAAGTAGTGGATCGGTTGGCCCGCGAAGCCCAACCGCTCAGAGAACGGTCGTTCCTGGCAGCGCACGGCAGCGATCGGTATAGTGCGAAGCCGCATGAGTGGATTCCAGGGAACCAGGAACAGCCACGCACCTATGTGCTGCCGCAAACTCTTGCCCAGATAGTAAATTCCCACTGAGCAGGCCTCCTTCGCTCGCTCACCAGCAGGTGCCGCTGGGTGATCGTGTCAATAGAGCGCCATCCCAAGCCCGTCTTTCGAGAGCGAATGGGACTCCGGTTTGGTCGCTCAGCTTTTCTCAGACGGTGCCAGCGCGAAACGGTGCTTGAGAAACAGATAATCTAGCCGCACACAGGCGACAAAGGCCGCGATGCTGACAGTGCTTTGGTTAAACACATAGAGCCAGCTTGCTCCCAGCGCCCCCCAGGTGGGAATGACGACGGCCAGAGCAACCACAGAAGAGAGAGAACGCGCCAGATGAATACGGTTGACCAGCCAGACCCGCTCGTTGGCCATCAGCAGATGACCCGCCCAGAAAAGCAGCCCGGTCACCACATTGCCCAAGATCATGATCCGAAAATAGCCGGCTGCTGCCAGATACTCCTGGCTGCCGCTGACGAAGCGGATGATGGGATCGGCGAAAATGGCCAGGACCAAAGCAGAGGGCAAAGTCGCCAGTGCGCTAATGGCTATTAGCACTATGATGGTTGACCGCAATTGTGCGGGCCCTGCTTGCCGGGCACGCACGATCTCTGGATAGGAAATCGTAGTGATGGGTATCTTCAGCTTATGATGCAGTTGCGTGGCGCTGGCTGCCACCTTGTAGACACCCGTCACACTGGGACCGCCGAACCACCCCAGGAGTAGCATATCCCAGTGCTCTGTCAGCAGTTTGAGCGTGCCCAGCACGTTCGTGCCCAGAACAAAGCTCAATATTCGCTTGAGTTCCCCTGGGGCCAGAGGAGTGTGGCCAGTCACTTTTCCCAGTTGACGCCGTGTGAGACGGTACGCCAGGCCGTTGAATAGCAGCGCCTCGATCAGCCCGCCCAACACGAGGGCCACCATCACGGCATGGAGCGACCCGAATGCCAAAGCCGCGGCAATGCTCAGCGAGCGCCGGATGATACTCCCCAGACCATCTTTCAGCCCCAGAAGATCAAACCGCCGGTAAACGCGGAACAACCCAGTGGCAGTCGTCTCCGTCGTGGTGAAAAGCAACATCAGCCCGTACAACACGATCTCATCGGCTAATTCCGGGTCATCCAGCAGAAGGCGGGCGACAGGTCTGGCCGTCAGGGTCAAGACGACAGTTGCCACCACCCCTGTCCCTACGTCAATCGCCAGGCATAGGCGCAAAACAGCCAACGCTCTGCCAAAATCGTGGGCCGCGAAATGCTCGTTGAAGAATTTGAGGATGGCCTCCCAGACTCGAAAATCAATCAGGGCATTGACCACCGAACCATACCCGATGATGAGCGCAAGCTGGCCAAATTCAACCAGCGTGAGTGAACGGGCGAGCACGGCCAGGTCTATCACGCCGGCCACCTGCGCGACCCCCATACCTCCGTAGAGCCAGAAGGACTGCTTCAAGAATCGCTTGAAGAGGCTTCTGTTTGGCAGACTACGTATCACAGAGAGGTGTCCTTATGATTCTTGTGGGTAGGTGCAGGATTGTATGAAAGCTTCACCCCCGGCTCTCCCCCTGCGCATGGAGAGGCGGAGCTATTTTGCGGTCAAGCCCCCTCTCCGCATGTGAAGAGAGGGTTTTGGGCGGCTCCGGCATTGGCCCTGCCGTGCACCTCCTCCCCGCGTGTGGAGCGAGGATTCTCCAATTCGGATTTCGCAATCCGCAATCTGAAATCCTGGCCGATCAGGGCTTCTCAAACGGCTCCTCGATGTCTTGTTGCCTGTCACATTCGCGACTCATAATCTGCATCACGGACAGCAAAGCTGCGCACAGCCACAACAATTGCGTGTTGGGTCGGCTGCGAAACGTGTCAAATATCATATGAATCATGTGGCCGAACACGGCGGTGGTCAGACCCAGTGCCAGAGGTGCCAGCACCCGGTCATCTGCCCTGAAGCAGTTCCACCCCCGCCGCAGCGTTGCCGACAGAAACCCCACGTAGGCCAGCAGACCCCCCATCCCTATTTCAGACCAAACGGCCAGATACTTGTTGTGCACCCCATAGACCCAGACATACCCCATGTCGGGCGTGATGTAAGACGGCGTTAACATCGGGCTGTTGTTGACCCCCACCCCTAGGATCGGATGATCCCGAATGATCCTGAATGCGATCCGCATCAGCGGTATCCGGGATTCTGCGGCACCCCGGTCATCCGCAGTGAGGCGCTCGATGACCACACTGTGCAGCGCCAGAACCAGGACGAGGCCGACCACCACCACCACCGCGATCACCCTGGCCGATAGCCAGCCACGCCGGAGGGCCAGAATGCTGAGCAGGCTCATGAACACGGCGAAGGCCAACCACCCTCCGCGCGACAAGGTAAAGACCAGGGCGACGGCCCCGCCCGCAAAGGCGAGCATGGCCAGCCATGTGTAAGCCTTGCTGACCCTGGCCATCAGCAAGCCTGTAGCCGCGCCGAGAGAAAGCACAATGTACGCGCCGGCATTGTTGGGCGACCCAACGGTGCCAGACACCCGTGTGTCATAAACCCGGCCTGTAATTCCCGCGATCTTGACGGTGCTCCCCGCGAAGCGCAATACGACAATGATGATGCTTTCGAAGATCAGGGCAATCAGCAAGAGAGACACGATGTACAGCACGTCGTCGCGGGTGCGAACAGTGCCCAGAATGTAGATATAGATTAGCAAGAGTTGTAAAACCAGCACAAACTCAAACAACGCCAGCGTCTTGTCGTAAGCGGTTAGCAGCGACAGGCCCACAAAAAGGACATACAGACCCGCCGGAAGACTCATCGAGAGCCACTTCGGTAGAGGCTGGTTTCTCCTCACCGCCGACCCGCTCAACCACAAGCCGTATAGTCCAATAAGTGAGAATGTCGTTAGTGAGACAGGCAACCCGCCCAGCGAACCCAGGTCGGCGGCATCCTGGCGATAGTAGAGGTGGATATCTAGTTGCAGCGGGATGTCCAGAATAAGAACCGCCAGGAGCAACTTCCGCACGTTCCTCACGATCATGGCCACAAACAGCGCCAGAAGCCCAACCGTGAAAAGCGTGGCCCACGTCTTGGAAAGATAGGTGATGCCTACCGCATAGGTGCCCAGCAGAATGCCTATTCCGACGGCAGCCAATACACCCCAGACTGAATCCAGTGCCCCGTCTTTGGCAAACGGCACAAAGCGCCTCACCAGCCTATCGCTCGTTATCTGGTGTAGCCCTGCCGCTGTCGCTTCGGGTTGGTCAGTACGATGCATAGCCATCGTTCCACTCTCAGGGGCAAGACCGGGTGAGACTAACGGGCACTGCCGCCAGTCTCGATGACTGGCAACATCCTCAGATCGCCGCTTGGCATCAGCAAGTAGGCCGCTATCCACCCCTCAAGACGCGCGTTCTGCACGCGAATCCAACTGGCATCGTCGCTGCGCCCCACGGCGGCAAAGACCATCCGGTTCGTGGCAGTGGCCACCTGCGGGGACTCCGTTCCAGGAGCACTGCGCACGTTGACACCATCCCTGGTAGCTGTTACCAGTGGTTGGCCCACCAGCGCGAAGTCAAAAGGTGCTCGTGCGTCGGCCATGGGGACTTCGAGCGCCTGATCCAGGCAATCGCCGACTGCGCCGGAAGTGGCGTCGCTCCCCCCCACGCAGAGCCTTTCGATGCGCTGCGGTTCCCCCGCGAGACGAGCTGGCAGGCGCAGCTCGATCACGCTCCCGATGGCCACGCTGGCATCGGCGACCGGGGTTTCAGTGCCGTCCTGCTCAACGCGGTACACCCCAGACCGCCTTGCCACCAGCACGGTGTTACCCGTGTTAGCAGTATCCACGTCTCCTGCAGCGAATACCAGTTCAAGGCGCGCTTCGGGGTCAGGTGCAGCCCCCGTCTGGATCATCACATACAGGTAGTCACCGTCCGCCAATGCCTGTACTCGCGCGATGTCCACAGCAGGACCCTGAACATCCCCTTCGTCATCGGTTGCCCAGTTCTCGGCGATCTGGGGCCAGTCAGCACCGTCGCCGTCAATAGCCATCCATGTGAAGCCTGGCGGCAGGGCGGGCCATTGGTCGAGCGGTAAATCAAGCAACCAGGCGGCCAGGCGTTGGGCCAGAATCCAGTTGCCCACGTAGCGAGGCGACCTCTCCACCTGCATGAGGCCGAACCCGTTTTTCAGCAGCTCCGAATCACCGAGGAGCACCACGCGCGAGCCGGTCGCGGTGCGCTGCGCCTGCACCGCGACGTTGAGCCTGCCCAAAGCGTCAGTGCCGATATTCGGCTCAAGGCGATCCACAGGATTGCCGCCTTGCGTCCTGAAAATGGCCGGAGCCGTCTCGCCGAACGCCGAATCGCAGTACAGCAAAGGCACGCCGGTGCTGCCGATCCCATACGGCTCGATCACAAAGTGGCGCGTTCCCCACACCCACACCGGCAGACCGTACTGTTTGAGCGGCCCGATGATAGGATCACCGGCTACGTCGGGATAGGCCAGCATGTAGGTCTTGTACAGGTCTGAAATGGTGTCTACCGAGAACCAGGGTTCGGCCAGGAATGTGTCATGGACGGCCATGCCATAATCCCAGTCCAGCAGCAGACTCAGCCCGCTGGCGGAGAGCCGTGTCCTGACATTCTGTGTGCCGTCATACGCGCCTTCAGGATCAAAGGCGAACAGGGCGCTGTTGCCGCGAGCAAGATGCAGCCAGAGATAGAGCACTTGCGCAAATCCAGGGCTGCGCAAAGGGCCGACGAGCACGACAACCTTCGCCTGTTGGGGGATGGGCGTGGACAGATCAACATACTCGACCCTGGCCCCCAGGCCGCGAAAAACGTTGGCCAGCTCGCTGACACCCTTTGGCCCGGTATCGGTCATCGCTGCCGAATCGAGCAGCACACCCTGGACGAAAACCACCAGCGGCGGCGTATCTGTCTGGGCATGGCTCAGCAAGGCCCCGCTGGACAGCCCCACAGCAAGCAATGAGAACAAAGCCAGAGAACGCAACTTGGTCATTTGAGTTTTTTCTTTCCGTCAAGCCAGCAATTCCGCGACCACTCCCATACCCCCACAACGCCCTGCTAACCAACCGCCAGAAGCTGTGCGCCTGCTGTCATGGGGTTGATGTGACTGCCAGGGTCGGTGTGGGCGTCGGCACGGGCGTGGGAGTAGCTGTCGGTCCAGGGGTCGGAAAAGATAGCTGCTCGGTCGGCGCGGACTCGGCCCCCACCAGCCACGCTACTGCATTCACCAGAAAGTACGCATTGCCAGGATACAGGAATCCTGCCGAGTTGGCCGGTGAGGTCTGCATCCCTCCACCGTTAGTGACAAAATCGCGATCCCCGACAACCACCAGTCGCGCCCCCGTGGTCAGGTTCTCGGACGCGACTGCCAGCGCCAGGGGGCCACGCGGCGTATCAATCCCAATGTTGAACGCTGCTGCGCCTTCCAACAGATAGGCCGCATAACTTGCTTCGCCATAGTAATCCTCGCTCGTAAAAACAAGCGGCGTCGCGCGGAAAGACTGAATGGAAGCGTCATAGGCGATGGAGCGAGCAGTGAAGAAGGCCAACGGCTCGCGCAGGCCCGCAGTGATGGGATGAGCGAGATTGATGTCTGTGGCGATAATGTCGGCATTCAGCCCGGAAGGGCCAGATTCAATCACCACCACGTCGCCGCGCGCACGGCTGCCAAAATCCTGCCACGTAAGGTCAAAAAACTCAGTGGGGATGGATCGGTTGATGTCCGTCACCAGAGCGCCGGTTTCATCTGCTGCGGTTAGCAGGGGATCGGCAAACACCAGCAGCGCGCCCCCATTGCTGAGGTAGTGCCACAGCCTGGCCCATTCCGCCATGCCCACATACCTGACCGGCCCGGCCATCACAACGAGGTCTGCCTTTTCGGGAATGCCCTCTCGCCAGTCCAGCATCACAACCTTCGCGCCCAGGTTGCTCAGCAAGCCAGCAAAACGCGACGAACCTTCGTCTGAGCGATCATAGGGGTTGGCTTCGCGGTCCTCTTCCGAGAAGTAGATCGTGTACCCATCGAGACGGCGCACTTCTTGCTGACGGTGGACATCGGCAAACACCGGCACGCTGATAAGTGCAACCATCCCCGCCAGAACCAACATTGCTAGAAGTTGCACCTGCAAGCATAGCCTCATACGATGCATGTCAATCTCCCTCTCAACGCGATGCCAGGATCGCATCTAA
>CAYNHD010000061.1:0-9618 GCA_964396775.1 uncultured Thermoflexus sp.
CGCCGTGCCCTGCACGCTACGCCGAGCGTGCGGAGTCCATAACACACTCTAGCGCCCTACACGTAGTATACGCAGGCGCAGCGCGCGGGTTGTGCCGCGCAAGCGCAGCCCCACCCCCAGCGCCGTCACCAGGGTGATACCTGCGATTCCGGCGACGAAAGGCCAGTCGGGATTGGCTGCGTACAGCCGCCCGGCGGTATTGGTGCCGATCAAGGTCGCCAGGCCGGCCATCGCGTCCACGAGCGCGTAGGCGACGCCGTGCTGGTGCGCGGGCACGCGCTCGCCAATCACGCTGGCGGCCAGCGGGCGCGCGGCGTAGTGCGCGCCGAGCAGGAAGGTAGCCATCGCCACGACCACCGTGTTGCCGGAGGTCACCAGCAGGGCGAACGACGCAAGCACAAGCAGCAGGCTGCTGAAGAAGCCGCGAGAGGAGGTCAGCCGGCCCAGCAGCAAGCTGAAGACTGCCGTGCCCAGCGCGCTGAGCGACCCGAACACGCCGATGGCCCCCCGCGAGAAGCCCCGCGCTTCTTCCAGGTATTGCGAGGAGAGCGTCTGCCCGGTGAGGATGGCCACGAAGCCGAGCGTAAGCACGATCAGCGGGCCGGTGACGGCCCGGCGGCGCAGCAACCCGCCATAGTCGTAGCCGCCCGGCGGCGGCTCCGGCGTCGGGTAGGGGCGCGTGCGCATGATGGCCAGCGTGCTCAGCACGAACCAGAACGTGCTGATGATGTACACTGTGCGCAGCGAAAACTGCTCGCCGATCCAGCCGCCGATGGCCGGTGTGACGACCAGCCCCAGCGAATAAGCCGCCCACATCAGGGTGAGCGTGGTTTGCAGCGGCAGCCCCGCGCGGCGCGTGGGGTCATAGCGCCCCGACTGGGTGATGTACAGGTTGGTGACGGGGATGGCCGCCGCCGAGAAGCCGTAAACCAGGAAGCCCGGCGCAGCCCAGCGCCAGTCGGGAGCCAGGGCCATGATCGCCACACCGGTCAGGCCCAGGTACCAGCCGGGCAGCATCAGCCGCCGCGCGCCGAAGCGGTCGGCCAGGATGCCGGAGGGCAGGATGAACAGCAAACGGCCCAGGCCCCACAGCCCGATCATGAAGCCCGCCTGGTCTGGCGTAGCGCCGAGCGACTTGGCGTAGAGCGGCTGGATGAACATCCACAGCCCCTCGCCCACGCCCCACAAGGCGTAGGACCACATCACCCAGCGCGTGTCGCGCCCGACATCCCGCAAAAGCGTGCGCACTGCCTGCCCTCAGTGTGGTAGATGGAGCGGTGCCGGGTCACCGCCTGCGAAGATCACGGCTATTCGCCCATCAGAGGCCGTTTGAGAGATATCTTTACCCCCATCCCCGGCCCTTCCCCCGCAAGCGAGGGAAGGGAGAAAGGACTGCTCTTGAAGTCCCTCCCCGCTGGCGGGGAGGGATTTAGGGTGGGGTTGCAGGCCTTTTCAAAGGCCTCTCAGCGTAGAGGCGCATCGCCATACGCCCCTACGCCCCAAGTCCAGGACACGCCGCCTGCGAAGTGCCCAGTATACAGCGCCGCCGGGCAGGTGCCTAGAACGAGGTCGGGGGGCGTGCAAAGACTGTCAGCGACTCATGTAACGCTAACAAGCCTCACCCCCGGCCTCGCTGCGCTCGGCCCGCCCCCTCTCCATTCGAATGGAGAGGGGGGTGGCGAGGCGCGTCAGCGCCGAGCGGGGGTGAGGCCAGCCGTCGCTCACCTGGCCAGACTCACCTCGCGCACAAAGGCGAAGGTCATCGGGCGGCGCTTGGTCTCGGTGTAGAACAGCTTGGACAGCGCGTCCTGAATGGCGACCGTCAGGCTGCCACGCTGGTGCTCGCGCACGACCTCGGCGATGCGCTGTTGGGCCATCTCGATCAATTCGGAGGCATCGCGCAGGAAGACAAACCCGCGCGAGATCACTTCCGGCGGCTCGACCAGTTCGCCTGTCTCGGCGTCAATCAACACCAGCACGCTGAAGAACCCATCGCGGCCCAACGTCTCGCGGTCGCGCATGACGATGGGGCCAACATCGCCCACGCCCTTGCCGTCCACGAACACGTACCCGCCGGGCACGCGCTCGCCCACTTCCAGGCGCTCGGCGCTGAGTAGAATCTCCATCCCATTCTCGACGACGGCGATATTCTGCGCCGGAATGCCCAGGGACTGTGCGAGCAGGCTGTGCTGGGTCAGGTGGCGTAGCTCACCGTGCACGGGGATGAAGAACTTGGGGCGCAGCAGGTTGATCAACAGCTTCAGTTCCTCACGGCGCGCGTGGCCGGAGACGTGCACCTGGGCGACCGGATCGTAGATGACGTGTGCCCCGCGCTGGATCAGCTTGTTGATCGTGCGGTGCACCAACTCCTCGTTGCCAGGGATGGGGTGAGCAGACATGATCACCGTGTCGCCGCGCTCGACTTCAAGCTGGCGGTGCTCGCCCCAGGCCAGCCGCCCCAGCACCGCCGATGGCTCGCCCTGCGTGCCAGTGGCCATGATCACAATTTCGTGCGGCGGCATCTTGTTGGCCCGGTCAACCGGCACCATCAGGTCGGGGGGCAGCTTGAGGTAGCCGAGCTTGGTGGCGACCTTGATGTACTCAACCATGCTGTGCCCGGCGACGGCCATCTTGCGATTGTGTTGCTGCGCAGCCTGGGCCACCTGCTGGATGCGCGAGATGAGCGAGGCGAAGGTGGCGACGATGATGCGCCCCCTGGCCCTGGCGAAAACTTCGTTGAACGCCCGGTCAATCACCCGCTCCGAGGGCGTCCAGCCTTCCTGATCGGCGTTGGTGCTGTCGGCCAGCAGTGCCAACACGCCGCGCTGGGCGAACTCGGCCAGCTTGGCAAAGTCCGGCGGCCAGCCGTCTACCGGCGTGTGATCGAACTTGAAATCGCTGGAGTGGACGATCAGGCCGACGGGCGTGTTGATGCCCAGCCCCACCCCGTCGGGGATGCTGTGGCAGACGTGAAAGGTCTCGAGGCGGAACGGGCCAAGCTGGAGCACGTCGCCCGCCTGAAAGATATGCAGCGGGTGATCGGTGTGGCCGAACTGGCGCATCTTGATCTCCAGCAGGCCGGCGGTCAGCGCCGTCGCGTAGACGGGGACGGGCAGCGCGTCGAGGACGTGGCCGATAGCGCCGGTGTGGTCTTCGTGCCCGTGCGTGATGACGATGCCGTGCACGACCAATCCCTCGGCAACCTGGTCAATGACGTACTGGAAGTCGGGGATGATGTAATCAATGCCGAGCATGTCGTTTTCGGGGAACATGATGCCCGTGTCAATGATGATGCTGTCGTTCTCGTACTGGATCAGCATCATGTTCTTGCCGATCTCACCCAGCCCACCCAGGGGCAGGATGCGCAACTTAGCGGGATTTGGCATGGAGAAACTCCTCTAGGGACGCTTGCTGCGTCCCTGACTCAAGGGATGGATGATGTGCTTGCGGGTTGTTCGTTCCAACGTCAAACGAAGTCGCGCTCCGACTTCGCCTTGATCCAGTGTCTGTCAGGCGCGCCACACAGCGCGCGGCGACCTGACTCTTGCGGGCCAGGCCGGTGCTCTCTTGATTGTAACGCACGCAGCAGTTTACGGTCTACCCCAGTGAGGAAGACCTGACCAGGAGGAAGTGCTGAGAGGAAGTAGTTGCAGCAGATCGCCGGCGCTTCAGTGCTCAGCCGACTCGTCCTGCACACACACAGCGCACAGCCCGCGCCGCGTTTCTTCGAGCACAAACGACACGAGAGCACCTTCGCGCAGCGTGCGAATGCCCGTGCCGCGAATGGCCGAATAGCGGACGAGCACCTCTCGTCCATCGGGCAGTGCAATCGTGCCCGAACCCCCATACGTGTCAAAACTCTTCACTGTGCCATGATAACGTTCAAGTTTGACCATAACTCTGTTACTCCACAAACGGCGCGTCAGTGGGGTGCCCATCGCGGGCGCGGGCACCGGGGCGGATATGACGAAAACGTTTGCGCGAAACGTTTGCGCGAGAATGGTAAAATGATAGCAGCGTTGGTGCAAATCGCCAAGTAAAAATCCTGTAATTAGCCACCTACAAACCCAAATCCCCCCATCGCCGGTTTACCTCACCCCCGCGAGGCGCGTCAGAGCCGAGCAGGGGTGAGGTAAACCAGAGCGCAGCACAGCAGCGCCCCTACTGCCTGACGGAGCACTCGCCACGAGCGCCCATCGTCGGAGGGGCGAGTCTGTGGTATGCTAGCGGCCACACGTACTGAGGAGGGATGTCCCGTGAGTTTTCTCAAAAGGCTGTTTGGAGGTGGCGGCAAGCCGGAAGACCCGGAAGGGATGTACTTCTACGTCCGCGCCGCCAAGACCGGTGAAGTGATCCGCGTGCGCCTGAACCGCAGCAACGACCTGTCGCTGACCGAGGACCTGAGCGGCTACTTCGCGCGCAAGGTGATCGTCGGCCAGAAGAGCTTTGAGCGGATCGAGGCGCATTTTCACTTCGACAAGAACCGACACTTCGTCAGCGCCGACGTGACCGGCGGCGAACTGGTCGAGCGCGAAGATTACGAGGCGTATCTGGCGACACAGCACACAGATCAGGGCTGATCGGCGTCCGTGAATACTCCCTCGCGCACCCTGATCCTGCTCGATGTGGACGGCGTGCTGGTCCATCCCGTCGGCTATAAAACCGCGCTGTGCACCCTGGTCAATCGCCTGGCTGCGCGCATGGGCCAGCCGCCGCTCGGCCCCAGCGAAGACGAGATCGCCGTCTTTGAGGCGTGCGGCCTGACCAACGAGTGGGACTCCGCTGCGATGTGCGTGAGCGCGTTGTTGCTGGCCGCGCTCGAACGCGCGCCCGCGTTGCGCCGCGACACGCTGGAAGCAACCCTCGACGCCATCGGTGCGGCGGGGATCGTCCTGGAACGCCCGGACTTCACCGCAGAGGCGCGCGCCATCGCCCGCCACGAAACTGACGGGCGCTATCCGGCTGCGCGCTACCTAGAACTGTTGTCCGTGCGCACCGATCCTGCCAATCTGCCGCTGCTGCGCGCTCTGCTGGGCGATGTGTACGCCGTGCGCGAGACGCTAACCACGCGCACCTTCCAGACGCTCGTGCTGGGCAGCGAGCGTTTCAGCGCGGCCTATGGCCAGCCCGCCGCCTTTGACTGCGAAAGCTATCTGGCCACTTACGACATTGCCCTGCTCAACGCGCCAGCGCGCGCCCGCCTGCTGGACTGGGCTGGATTGCCTGGACACGGGGCGGCCATCTTCACCGCGCGGCCCAGCCGCCCGCCCGCTGACCTGCCGCCCGGCGAGCCGCTAGGCGACCTGCCCAGTGGCTTCCCCCCCGAAGCTGAGTTAGCCGCTGAGTTGGTCGGGCTGGCGGGGAAGCTGCCGCTGATCGGGCAGGGGCGCGTCGGCTGGCTGGCCTGGCGCAAAGGGCGCGCCGCCGCCGACTACCTCAAGCCGTCGCCGGTGCAGGCGCTGACAGCGGTGGGGGCGGCAGTGAGCGGAGCCGAGACGGAGGCACTGCACGCGGCGGCGGCGCTGGTCGAGCGCGGCGAGATCAGTGGGCCGCTGGCCAGGCTGCGTCACAATGCCACGCGCGTGATCGTCTTTGAGGATGCAGCGGGCGGGATTCGGGCGGTGCGCAGCGCGGCGAGCCTGCTCCAGCGCACCGGGCTGGATGTGAGCGTCGTGGGGGTTGGCGTCTCGCCCAACGCCGACAAGCGCGCGGCCCTGGCCGCCGTCGCCGATCACCTGGTGGACGATGTGAACGACGGGCTGGCGCTCGTGCTGGACGGCTGACGGGTAGTCGCATCAGTGCCCTTCCGCCCAGCGGCGCACGAACTGCCGCTGCGCCTCCGTCTCTGGCGACCCCTCGCCGAGCAGCGCCGCGACCCGGCGTAGCGCCTCCTCGCCGCCCGCGCCATGCCGCGCCAGGTAGCAGCCGACGACGGTGCCCGTCCGTCCCACGCCGCCCAGACAGTGCACGTACACCGCCTGGCCCGCCGCAATCGCCCCGTCAATCGTGTCCAGGATAGTGACCATATGCGCCTCGTCCGGCACGCCGAAGTCGGGGATGGACAGGCGGTAGTGGACTGCTCCCCGGCCTCCGTGCGCGGCCTCCTCGCGCAGAATGTCCAGGTAGGGAGGGCGCTCGCCTTCCTCGGTCAGGTCCACGAAGACGGTGATGCCAGCGGCGAGCAGGGCGCGCAGCCGGGCGCGCGCCGCCGCGTCGTCGCGGGGGACGGGATATGGCCCGGCGAGCAGCACCCCCTCATGCACCCAGACGGTACAGGGAAAGGGCGGATCGGATGGCTGGTTCATGGCGACGCGCTTTCTGCTCTGAACACAGCGCCCCTCGTTCTTGCTGTGAGGGGCGCGCGGAGTACGGTTAGGATGGTGGGGGAGGCGATCACGACAGGGCCAGGATCACCGAGGCCAGCACAGCGAACGGCACCGCCGAGGCGAACACTGCCGCGTACCAGCGGCTGTCGTAGCGCAGGTGCATGAAGTACAGCGCCACCAGCATCACCTTGCTGGTCGAAAGCCCCACCAGCGGCCCCGTTACGGCGAAGGGGACGTCCACCACTGTCAGCAGCACCTCGACCAGGGTGATGGCGGCCAGGGCCAGGAAGACGCCGAGATAGGTCAGGCGGTGCGAGTGGCCGTCGGCGCGCTTCCTCGGCCAGAAATTGGCGCGCAGCGCGGCCAGCGCCGCTGCCGGGCCGCTGCTGCCGCTCGCCGCCGCCAATGCCTCTTCGAGCGTGATCGCGTCGCGCTGCCAGGCCGGGCCGCTGCTTGCGCGATCGGGCCGCAGGCGCAGCAACAACCACAGCGGCACCAGCAAGAACACACTCCCCACGCCGCCCAACACGACGCCGGCCAGCATCGCCAGCCACTCGTTGACGCGCTTGCCCTCGGCGATCAGCGGCGTCACCACACCGCCTACGAATGCCCCGGCGGTCACCCAGAGGGTCACTAGCAAGGCAGTATCGGAGTCCATCGTCGCTCCCCGTTCTCCCTCATTCGATCAGGTAGATGACCGTGAACAGCACGATCCACACCACGTCCACGAAGTGCCAGTACAGCCCGAACAGTTCGACGCCCAGGTTATTGGATGACGAATAGACGCCACGCGTTGCACGCAGCATCAACAGGCCGAGCCAGGCCACGCCGATGAGCACGTGCAGCCCATGAAAGCCCGTCGTCACGAAGAACGCCGTGCCGAAGATGTTACCAGCCTTGATGCCCTCGTGCATCAACTCGTACCACTCGAACGCCTGAATGCTCAAGAACGTCACGCCGAAGAGCAGCGTCAGCCCCATCCAGTTGAAGAACACGCGGCGGTCGTCGGCCTGGATCGCTTCCAGGCCCATCACCACGGCGAAGCTGCTGACGATGAGCACCGACGTACCGAGCGTGGCCAGCGGCAGACTGAGCACCTCGTGCGCCGCCTTGAACGCCTCTGGATGGTCAATCTTGAAGGCGATGAAGGTGCCGATCAGCGCGCCGAAGAACATGACCTCCGAGGCCAGGAAAGCCCACATGCCCAGCTTGCGCGGGTCGAGGTGCGCCAGGAAGCGGCCCTGCCACTCGATCTCCGGGAAGTGCGCCATGCGCAGCAGCCCGAAGAGCGTCAGCGGGACGCCGACGACCAGCAGCAGCGGCGCGATCAGGCCGATGACGACCAGCGTCGCGCCCGCGCCCACGATCAGCGGGGCGATGCTGGGCGGTGGCAGGTGAATCTCCTCGCCCTCGTGCCCGTTGTGGCCGGGCGCGCACTCCTCAGCGACCAGTTCTTCTACGTCGTGCACGGTCTCAGGCGCAGCCAGTTGCATGGTGCTCATGCCTTCTCCCCTTCCGCTGTCAGGCCCAGGCGCAGGTCACGCGCCGGACGGCGGCTGTGCACCACCGGCGTCCGCTCGAAGTTGTACTCAGGCGGGGGTGAAGTCGTCGTCCATTCCAGCGTGTCACCCTCCCAGGGATCGTCGCCCGCTGGTTCGTGGTGGCGGGCGCTGCGGATCATGTTGGTGACCAGGATGGCCACCGAGATGCCCATGATCACCCCGCCGACGGACGAAAGATGGTTGAGCGCCGCCCAGCCGCGATCCTCCGGGTAGTCATAGACACGGCGCGGCATCCCCATCAGGCCCAGAATGTGCATCGGGAAATAGGTGATGTGGAAGCCAATATACAGCGTCCAGAACTGAATCTTGCCCAGCCGCTCATTCAGCCTGTAGCCGAACATCTTCGGCCACCAGTAGTACAGCCCGGCGAAGATGCCGAAGCCACCCCCGCCGAAGACCGTGTAGTGCAGGTGAGCCACCAGCCACATCGAGTCCGCCACCACTTCGTCAATGGGCAGCACCGACTGCATGACGCCGGTGATGCCCCCGATCAGGAAGGTGGTCAGGAAGCCGATGGCGTAGAGCATCGGCGTGTCGAAGCGCAGCGAGCCGCCGATCAGGGTGAAGACCCAGTTGAACATCTTCACGCCGGTTGGCACGGCGATGATCATGGTCATCAGCACGAAGAAGACCTCGATCTCCGGGGGCAGACCGACGGTGTACATATGGTGCGCCCACGTCCAGAAGCCCTGGAAGCCAATCAGCACTGTCGAAATGACCATCGCCGTATAGCCGAAGATCGGCTTGCGCGAGAAGACGGGGATCACCTCGGAGATGATGCCCATCGCCGGCAGGACGATGATGTACACCGCCGGGTGCGAGTAGAACCAGAACAGCTGCTGCCACAAAATGGCGTCACCGCCCGCCGCCGGGTTGAAGAACTGCGTGCCCAGGTTGCGGTCGAGCAACAGCAGCAGGCCGTTCACCGTCAGCACGGGCGTGGCGGCCAGGATCATGAAGGCCATGACCAGCACCGTCCAGACGAAGAGTGGCATCCTCATCAGCGTCATGCCCGGCGCGCGCAGCTTGAGGATGGTCACGATGAAGTTGAACCCGCCGATGAGCGACGAGGTGCCCACCAGGGCCACCGCCATCAGCCACAGGTCGGTGCCGTGCCCCGGTGAGTAGTCCTTGCCCGCCAGCGGGACGTAGGACGTCCAGCCGTTGGACGCCGCCCCGCCCGGCGTCAGGAAGCCGCCGTACATGGTCAGCCCGCCGAAGAGCAGCAGCCAGTAGCTCAGCGCGTTGAGGCGCGGGAAGGCCATGTCGCGCGCGCCGATCATCAGCGGCACGAAGTAGTTGCCCAGCCCGGCCAGCATGGGGATGACGAAGAGGAAGATCATCGTCGAACCGTGAATGGAGAAAAGCTGGTCGTACTGCTCGGCGGAGACAAACTGCCCGCCCGGTACGGTCAGCTCGGCGCGGATGACCTGCGCCAGGATGACCCCGATCACGAAGAAGGTGAACGTGGTCAGGACGTACATGATGCCGATCTTCTTGTGGTCAACCGTGGTCAGCCAGGCCACCAACCCGCGCGGCTGGTAGCCTGTGGCGTGGGAAGTCGCTATCGTCGCCATGTGTGCTCTCTCCACCTCGTCCCCTTCGCCGGGTCGCAGCTAATTGGCCAGCAGGTAGGCGATGATGTCGGCCAGGCCCTGCGCGTCCAGCTTCTCACCGTAGTCGGACGGCATGATCTGGCAGTTGTAGCCGGGCGTCTGGTACGCGCACGG
>CAYNHD010000061.1:9718-13583 GCA_964396775.1 uncultured Thermoflexus sp.
CTCGGCCAGCCAGGCGTCGAAGGCGGCAGGTTCCAGCGCCTCGACCTCAATCAGCATGTCGTAGTGCAACGTGCCGCAGTACTCAGCGCAGTTGCCGGTGTACTGCCCCGGCTCTTTGATGTTCAGCCACATGGTGTTGGTGTAGCCGGGAACGGCGTCTACTTTGCCGGCCAGCGAGGGCAGCCAGAAGCTGTGCTGCACATCGCTCGAGGTGATCTCCAGCAGCACGTTGCGGTTGGCCGGAAGGGTCAGCTTGCGCGTCGTCTTGACGCCGGTCTGCTCCTCCGCGCCCAGGAAGTACTCGTAATCCCAGTCGAACATATAGCCGGTCACGTGGACGGTCAGATCGGGCGTGACATCGCCGTTGTCGGCCTCCACCTCATAGCGGGTCATCATGAAGCGGGCGGTCAGGGCGAAGACCACCCCAATGACGACGAACGAAAGCACCGTCCAGGTGATCTCCAACGTGGGGTGGCCCTCGACCTGTTCGGGTATCTCGTGGCGGTGTCGCCGCCGGTAACGGATGATGGCGAAGAGGATCAGCCCTTCGACCAGAAGGAAGATGGGGACAGAAATCCAGAAGATGATGGAGAACAGGTCGTTGATGTCGGACCGCGATGCGCCGCCGGAGACAGGGCCGTGCGCGCCGACCTGGGCGGGAAGGGCCAGTGCCAGCCCCAGCACGGCAGCGGCAAGGGCCAGCCCCAGCCAATGAAAGTGACCATTTCGTTTCATGCGTGCCTATCCTGGCGCGAACGCC
The DNA here is from genome assembly GCA_964396775.1 of uncultured Thermoflexus sp. Lineage (GTDB taxonomy): Bacteria > Chloroflexota > Anaerolineae > Aggregatilineales > Aggregatilineaceae > UBA2029. Next base: position 10,479 of record CAYNHD010000061.1, read on the forward strand.
TCAGTGCAACCGGAACCGCTTACACTCTCTGATCAGGGCCTATGCATGATCGGCCCGCCGGAGACCCGCACAGGAAAATTCTGTAGAGCCGTCACCAGGGTGGCGCGAAGAGTGCGGGGATGACGCATGTCTCACGCGCGGGCAATGCTACAGCCCCTCGCTATCCTATTATAAGCAATAATAGTCATAAATAACAATCTTTTCTTGCTTAATCTGCAATGCAGCCAAAGGGGATTAGGGGTGCGCGTGAGGGTGGGGGGTGAGGCCCGCAGGGGCGTATGGCCATACCCCCCTACACCGCGCGCAGGGTCTCCCCCTGATGCAGAAACACAGCCAGCGCCCCGCCCAGGGAGAGCAGCGCCGCCACAAACGCGGCCTCGTAGCCGACCAGCTCGACCAGCGCCCCGCCGATCAGCGGGGCGGCGAGCAGGCCCACTGCCGACATCGAGTTGAACAGCCCGGCGTACACGGGGCGTTGTTCGGGCGTCGCGTAGAGAATCACCCAGTTGATGAAGCTGATACCCAGACAGCCGAGCGCCACGCCGTTCATCAGGAAGGCAACGTAGAGCGGGACCGGCCCCACCGCGCTGGCGAGCAGGGCCAGCACTGGCTGGGTGATGGCGAAGATCAGCGCGCCTTCCATGAACAGCAGCGAGTGCCCTTCGCCAAAGCGCGAGAAGGCGAGCGCGCCCAGGACGCTGCCCAACGTTTGCATCAGCAGCAGACGGCTGACGGCCACATCGCTGGATAGCCCCAGCCGCTCGGTGGCGAAGCCGATGTAGAACGGCGCGGCCAGCGTCGCCAGCGCCACCAGCACGCGGGCAATGACCACCGCGCGGAACGGCGCATCGCGGCGCAGCACGCGCACCAGGCCCGGCAGGTACTCGCCCAGCGGCGGGACGGTTTCCACCGGCTTGCCGCCGGGCAACTCACGGATGGGCATGACCACCGGCACTGTGATCACGAACAACACGCCAGAGACCGCGAACAGCAGCGCATAGTTGTTGGGGAAGTCTGGCCCGCTGTCGCCGAGGATGTAACCGGCCAGGGGAGCCAGGCCCAGGATGGTGACGCCGACCGCGGCGTTGCCCAGGCCGAACAGCCGGGCGCGCCGCCGGTCATCCAGGCTGCTGCCGATCAGGTCCATCCAGGGCACGCCCACCAGCCCATCGCCCAGCGCCGCCAGCGCGTAGAAGACCAGAAACGCCGCCAGGATCAGCCCCGGTCGCTCCGGACCGAGCAGCACGATCACCCCGCTGAAGGTGAGGACCAGCGTGCGCACCGGGATATTCGGCCCCACGAACCACCATTTCTTGTGCGCCACACGCACCAGCCGCCGCGCCACCAGAAGCTGCGGCAGCAACCAGCCGATCTCGAACATCTGGCTGGAGATGGCGATCAGAATCTCCGCGCCGGTGAGCTTGCGCACGAAGTCCGGGATGACCGTCGTCGGGCCGATCAGGTTGAGCGCGATGGAGAAGATCGTGTAGTCGGCCAGCAGCAGGACGAAGTTGTGCCGGTAGACGCGCTCGCGTTGCTCCGCTGTTGGGGCGGGGCGTCCGGCAAGGGGCGAGGTCGAGTCAGCCATCAGCGTCTCTTCGGGTGAACGGGGGGCGGCAACCATCCGGCTATTCTACGCGAGGCCAGGGGCGATGTCCAGCGCGGGCCAGGCCGGGGTGCGCGCGAAGGGGGTAGTGATGATCACCACCAACCACCCACCCATCACAACGCGCGCTCGTAGAAGCGGAACCGCTTGTACACCACCCCGTTGTGCATATCGCACAGGCGGTGCATCGGCTCGTTCGTCTCCAGCACCCAGCCGCCGTCGGCAGACTCCCAGCCAGCTTGCGGCGCAAACGTCAGCGCCCGCTCGTACAGGTCGCTGAACATGGCCGCCTCCACGCCGATGCCGCGAAACTCGGCCCGCACGCCCATCAGCGGGATGCGGATGCGGTTGATCTTGGGGCGCACCTTCCAATGCCACAGGATTTGCAGCTTGGTCAGCAGCTCCGGCTTGGCGGGGCGCGGGTAGGTCAGTCGCAGCGCCTGGTTCATGTCCGGCAGGCCCAGCAAGAAGCCCGCCGGCTGGCCCTTGACCTCGGCGAAGACGGCGACGCGCTTATCGTAGAACGTGCCCAGGTTGGCCACCAGGTCGTCTAGCTCGGCGTCGGAGAAGGGCACGAAGCCCCAGTTCTTCTCCCATGCCTGGTTGTAGATGTCCTTGAGGATGGCGAATTCCTGCTTCAGGCGGCGGCTGTCCGGCGGGCGGACGGTGATGCCGCGCCGCTCGTTGTTCTTGCGGATGATGCGCAGCATCTGCTGCACCCGCTCCGACTGGCCTGCGCCCTGCAGGGTGAAGTGGTAGCTCCACAAATCCATCACCTTGCCAAAGCCAGGCGCGCTCTCGACCAGCCGCTGAGTGTAGGACGGGTTGTAGGGGTAGAGCACCAGTGGCGGGTCGTCGAAGCCCTCGATCAGCACGCCGCACTCCTCGTTGGTGGAGAAAGTGGCCGGGCCGCGCAGGGCGGTCGCCCCTTTCGCCGCGACGTATTGCGCCGCCGTTTGCAGCAGGGTGTCGGCGGCCTCCTGGTCGTCGGTCACCTCGAACGCACCAAAGAAGCCGATCTGCTCGCCCTGGAACTCGTTGTGGCGGTGGTTGATGAAGGCGGCGATGGTGCCCACGACCTGCTCACCGCGCCGGGCGATGAAGTAGTCGCCTTCCAGGTGCTGCCAGGTGGGGTTCCTGCTCTTATCGAACTTGTGGCGTTGCATCGAAAGCAGCGGCGGCACCCAGATCGGGTCGTCTTTGTAGAGCGTCCAGGGGAAGGTGAGAAAGGTCTCGAAATCGGCCTTGCTCTCGACCTTGTGCACGGTCACCGGCGCAGGCATGGTGTCACTCCTCAAGGACAGAGGTCAGTCGTCAGTGATCGGTTGTCGGTGATCAGTTATCAGTCTTCAATCGTCAGCAAGAACCATGTATTGGGTGTGGGCCTGGCCTGCTCTAGAGCGTGTTATGAACTCCACGCGCTCGGCGCAGCGGGAGGCGTGCAACGCCATGTGCGGCGCGTTGACCCCACCCTGTGGCCCCTCCCCGCCAGCGGGGAG